>CAYXYM010000224.1:0-4245 GCA_964469285.1 uncultured Gammaproteobacteria bacterium
TGATCAAGTGTCAGAGTGATCTGACTCGCCAAGGCAAAGTCAATAATCTCGCCGGTAAGCTCGGAGGCGAGCAGGTTCAGCTTCAGCGAACCCGCCGCCCGATCCGGTGCTATGCGCGACGCTATGCGCCGGATCGCATCTTCGATGCGCCGCTCTTGACGCGCGAACGTGGTTTGCCACGTCAGGTCGTCAGGCAGAGCGCGCGCCTCATACCAGACGCGCCGGTCAGTCACGTTAGCCCCGTAGCGGTCGGATACCGCAGCCGCCGCCCGCGTACGTTCCGTACCTGGATTTCAATGCTCGCGTCGCGGTCCGCGGCAAGTTGCTCAATACGCTCGCGCTCGCGCTCGTGCTGCTGTAGCAGCGCTGCGCCGGTGCTTTCCTCCTCTATTTCGCGCATCTCCGACGCGACGCCTAAAGCTACCATCTTGTGCCAACCGTTGACGCTATCGAAGGTATCGCTATCCGCTACGAGGTCCTCGAACACGGGGACGTAGTAGAGCCGTGCCGTAACCGCCGCTTGCGGCGTCGGGTAAAAGACTATGTTCGCGCCTTGTATGCGGTAAGACTTGCACGTCCAGCGGTTCCAGCCGTATTGGTAGCTGGAGTGCGCCCAGATGTCCTGGTAGCTATTCAGCGCGTCAACGGGCTCGACGTCGGTCGAGTCCCACTCGAGCGTAACGGCTAGCAGCTGGTAGAAGTCCTCGGGCAGCGCGTAAGCCGCCGTACCGCTAACGATCGACACAGTATCGTCGGTCTGGTAGTGCTCATGCCCGCGCGCGGCTACGAGCATATCGTAGAGCTCGCCGAGCTTGAGATTTATGAGGGAGTCGAGCTCAGTGTCCGTGATAAACGTAGACTGACGCTGGTCCGCGTAGAGTCGGCAGAGATCGCGAAGGTCGTCTAGTCTTACGGGCTTGCTCATTCACTGTAGTCGGCCTCGCAGGCGTCGCGCAAGCGCTTGTACGCATCAATCAGGCTCTGCGGGTCTTCGGCTTTCATTGCGCTGATCATATCCCCGGCGGCCGTCATTTTGGCCTCTTTCATGTCCTCGCCTAGATCGTCGTCCAAGTCGGCATCAGGTTCTACTCCTAGGTCATCCGGCGCGCCGAGCGCTGACATCATATCGTCGCGGGCCATGGGTTACGGCCTGTCGGCGTTGCGGAACACAATCATAAAGTCGACGTGAGTATCATCGTCCGCGGCGAAGTCGGTGTTAGTACCGCCTGCCTTAGTCTTGATCACGATCGTATTTCCGTCCTCCACGCCGCCTTGCGCGGTCGCGTCGGTCGCGTCGCCGACTACGGAGATCGACGGGATTACTGCGAGCAGCTGGTAGGGGGTATCGCGCAGCGTCAGCGTATACTTACCAGTGGCGGTGTGCTCGACTGCGCTGACGAATGACCCAGTCGAGCGTAGCCCGGTCGGGTCATTCGCGGTGTCGGGGTAGAATCTGCCGAAGCAGACGAACACCCCGCCGCCCATGCATCGCAGGTGATAGGCGTTGTTAGTGACGGTCATTAGTTAACCTCGTAGACCAGCACCCAAGTCCCGATCGGGAGATCGACGCCCGTGCCTGCCGTACCGTCGAGCTCTACGACGGCGTAATGGCCGGCTTCGAGAATCAGGTCGGTAAACGTACTAGACTTCGTTAGCGCTTCGGGAGTGTTAGCTACCCAATCGCCGGTGCCGGCGGTAATCGTAGTCTGCATGCTTGCAGCGACGTCGCCGAGAGTGCCGGCTGGCGCAGCTTGGTGAGCCAGCTCGACAGTCGAGAAGTTCGTATCATGGGCGGTTACGGCCGCCTCTGGTACGAATTCCGCGCTTACAAGGCGCAGGTCGAAGTCGAACGGGTTCTTAAAAAGCACCTGCCGCTGGGTGTTGTCGTCGGCCTCGAATGCGAAGCCGCTGACTACGACCACGTGTTTGAACAGGTTGTTCACCACGTTGGCCGGCGTAGACGGGGCATTTTCCTCGGCCAGCCCGAGGGTGCCGCTAAGTCGGTCGATTAGAGATCTGATAGATGCCATGTTATTAGCTCGCCGCCAGTTGGATGATTACGCCCTCGCCGGGGTTTTCGTAGGTCACGTTGCCGTAGCAGCCAAGGCGGCCCTGAACGGCGTCGTCATTTTGCGGCATGAGCAAGCCCTTGCCGCCGAGTCCAGCGTGGTCGAGCATGCTCGGCGCGGGGCCGGCAGTCTCGAGGAACAGATGCTCGTCTTTGATCGCCCATGCACGTCCGACGGGCAGGCACGGCTCACTAATGACCCGCAGCGTTCCGCCGCGTGCCATGCCGCAATGCACCTCGATGTACTTGTAGCCGATCGCGCTGTCATTACCGTCGCGAAGTCGCTGGGCGCCAACTTCTTCGACGAAGTAGCCGAAGTCGATCGCGCTCATGTATAGCGACGTCAGGTCGTTAACGCCGTGCGTTTCGGCTTGCGCCGAAGCATTGATGATCGCGGTGCCGTAGCTTCCGCCGCCGCCCGCGGTGTAGCGATAGCCAGACACGCGAACGAGGTCATAGGAGGTACGGTCAACGCCAAAAAACGCGGCGCTGGATGGGTTAGCGTCAGGCAGCCAGCCCTGCAGGCCGGTCATGGCCCGAGAGTAAGCGCCCGCGTTGAATACGTAGTCGCCAGTAGCCGCGCCGATCGAGTCGAGCGTAGCGTTCAGCGTGCAGCTATTCGCCTGCCGGTTGATGGTTTGAACCTGCAGTCGAGTGCCGTCGCCGCCGCGGATATCGGTAGCGCGATCGGCGCTAGCGCTGGTGCCGTCGAGATCGGAGAACTCGATCCAGTCACCAACTTCTAGCCACTGCATATCTGCAGTCGATGCGAAAATCAGCGTGGTGCTCGACGTGGTCGTGCTCGAGCTAACGACGCCAACAGCGCCGCCGGCCTTGCCGCACACGTTACGGGCCATGGCGCGCGACCATTTGTACATGGTCTCGGTCATCTCGTTCTTCAGAACGTTGACGATCGCCTTGGGGTCGCCATTGGTCGCGGCGATTGCTTCGCCATCGACGCTGTAGACGCCGTACTCTTTCTTACGGTTGATGATGAATCGCGCTCGGCGGCTCGCGCCTTGGGTCGCGATCGCAGTGGCGAAGTCAGGCGAAACGCCGGACGTGCCGGAGATCCGCACGACAAGAGCCTTATCTTCGTTCGTAAAGCCGGTGCCTTTGCGGCATCGCTCGAACAGACGAGACGCCTTGTAAATGACTTTTTCGACGCCCTTGGGGTAAAGGCGCTTCAGGCCTTCGGCCTGGTTAGATACGGTTGCTTTGAGGGCCATTTGTTAGCGAATGCTTAGGTGAAAAACTGCAAGATCTCTTCGGCGTTGCTCTCGACGATTTCGTCTTCTGTGAGCTCTCGTGTTTCGCCTGAGTCTGCAATCTTGGTTGACGTTAAATGCTTACGTTTACCAGACCCAAGTTTCGCGGCCTTGCCCGCTCCGGCTTGCCCGGGAGCCCCGTACAGCCTCGCTAACTTCGCGCAGTATTCGTCTAGTTTGGCCGCCGCCTCCCTGTCGGAGATTGGCGCGCCCGCTTGGTGCGCTTGGTATACGATTCGTAGGAGCCTCTCACCAGCTTCGTCTGGTGAGTCATCTATTAGTAGCTTAGCATGTGGCATGGCCTTTGCAAGCTCTAACAATTCGCCGCGGCGCCGCTCGATGAATTGCTGCCGCTGCGCGTTCTCGCGTTGCGCGCGTGCTTGCTCTCCGCCGTCCTGCAGCTGCTTCTTGAGCTCGCGTAGTTCGCGCTCGAGCTCTGCGGTCTTGTCGGTAGCGGGCCGCTTGCCGGTCACGGCGAGATTCAGGTCTTCAAGGGCGCGAATCGGATCCTTGCCGCTCCACTCGCCGAGCGCCTCTAGGACTTCCGACGGCGAGCCGCGCATACGCCGCGCGACGTGCGACTCATAGGCCTGAATCTTTTGCATTTTCGCGTCGGCCTCGGCGTCCCGCCGCTTGACGCGCGCCGTGCGTTGCTTGATCTCGATGAGCTTGCGATCGCGGTCGCGGGCGAACGTCTTACGCTGCTCGTGTAGCCACTCGCGTGCGGCTGCGAGGCCCTCTGGCTTGGCAAGGGCGTCCTCGCTAAATACATCGTCCTCGCTTAATTCGGCAGGCTCGGGAGCGGGCTCGGCCTCGGCATTCTCGGCCTCGGGGGTGGGATCTTCGGCTTCGGCGGGAGTATCACCGCCCTCGGCTGGCTCGGCGGGTTCGGGCTCGGCGGCTGCGGGT
>CAYXYM010000225.1:0-4574 GCA_964469285.1 uncultured Gammaproteobacteria bacterium
CAGCGCTGTGTGCGTCGCGTTCCCGAATGGATCCATGATCGATGCGATTTCGTCTGTAATCGCGTCGGGCAGCTTGAACGCGTTCATCGCGGGGATCACGACAAACTCGGCGAAGCAGCCCGCGCGATTGACGCCGACGCCGACCGTGTTGCGACACAGATGCCGCTGTCCGGCCCGGCAGTTGCGGCAGTGTCCGCAGGTGATGTGACCCTCGCCGGACACGCGGTCGCCGACGGTGAAGCCGTCGACTTCGCTGCCGACCTCGGCCACGACGCCGACGAATTCGTGACCGACGACCATCGGCACGGGAATCGTTTTCTGCGACCACTCGTCCCAGTTGTAGATGTGGATGTCGGTGCCGCAGATAGCGGTCTTGCGCACGCGGATTTTCAGGTCATTCGGGCCCGCGGTCGGTTCGGGGACATCCTGCATCCAAATGCCGGGTTCGGCTTTCGCCTTCACGAGTGCTCTCATGTGAGTTCCTTGCCGGCCTGTTCGAACGCCGCGAGCGCGCTGTCTAGGTGGCTGCGGTCGTGCGCCGCCGACATTTGGGTGCGGATGCGTGCCTTGCCCATCGGAACCACCGGGAACGAAAATCCAATGACGTACAGACCGAGTTCCAGCAATCGATCGGCCATGCGCTTCGCGAGCGTCGCGTCACCGAGCATGACCGGGATAATCGGATGCTCCCCTGGCACGAGTTCGAAGCCGAGCTTCGTCATGCCGGCACGGAAGTAGCGCGCGTTGTCGAAAAGTTTCGCGCGTAGCGCGCTGTCGCGCTCGAGGATGTCGAGTACCGTCAACGAAGTCGCGGCGATGGCCGGGGCGAGCGAATTGGAAAACAAGTACGGCCGCGAACGCTGGCGTAGCCAACGGATGATTTCCTTGCGGCCCGATGTATAACCGCCCATCGCGCCGCCGAGCGCTTTTCCAAGCGTGCCCGTGATTAAATCGACACGGCCCATTACGCCACACCGCTCATGCGTCCCGCGGCCGTTTTCACCCATGAAGCCGACTGCGTGCGAATCATCCACCATCACCAGCGCGCCGTACTTGTCCGCAAGGTCGCAGATACCCGCGAGGTTGGCGATGATGCCGTCCATCGAGAAAACGCCGTCGGTCACAATCAATTTGAAGCGCGCGTCGCGCGCCTCGTTCAACTTCGCCTCGAGGTCGGCGAGGTCGTTATTCCGATACCGGTAGCGCGCGGCCTTGCACAGCCGGATGCCGTCGATGATGGAAGCATGGTTCAGTTCGTCGCTAATCACGGCATCCTGTTCGCCGAGAATCGTCTCGAACAGGCCACCGTTCGCATCAAAACATGACGAATACAGGATAGTGTCTTCGGTGCCGAGGAAGCCGGACAGCCGACACTCCAGTTCGCGGTGGACATCCTGGGTGCCGCAGATGAAGCGCACCGACGCCATGCCGTAGCCGTGCTCGTCGAGCGCCGTATGCGCGGCGGCGATCACATCCGGATGCGCGGCGAGGCCAAGGTAATTATTCGCGCAGAGGTTGATGACCTCGTTGCCGCCGACCTCAATGACCGCCTGTTGGCGGCCGTGAATCACACGTTCTTCCTTGAACAGACCCTGATCTTTCAGCGCCTCGGTTTCGGCGTCGAGATGGGCGAGTAGGGGATGGCTCACGGCAGCTCCTGGCGGTCGTTCTTTCACAGCGACCCATTATACTTCGACCCTTTACCGTCGGTATAATCGGTCGTTTCCACTTTCCCCAGTAGGAGTGTTGCATGTCCTATCGCCATATCCGCCTGCCCGAATCCGGCTCGAAGATTACCGTCGTCAACGGCGCGTTGAAGGTGCCGGAGAACCCGATCCTCGGTTATGTCGAGGGCGACGGCATCGGCCCGGACATCACGACGGCGTGCCTGCGCGTCTGGGATGCGGCCGTGGAGAAGGCGTATGGCGGCAAGCGCAAGGTGCATTGGGCCGAGCTGTTCATGGGCGAAAAGGCAGCGGGCCTATACGACGGCAACTACTTTCCAGATGAGGCACTCGAAGCGCTGAAGGATCTCGTCGTGTCAATCAAGGGCCCACTCACGACCCCGGTCGGCGGTGGCTTCCGCTCGCTCAACGTCGCACTGCGCCAGGAACTTGATTTGTACGCGTGCGTGCGTCCGGTGCGTTACTACAGCGGCGTGCCGTCACCGTTGCGCAAGCCTGAGGAAGTCGACATCGTGCTGTTCCGCGAGAACACCGAGGACGTCTACGCCGGCATCGAGTACCAGACGGGCTCCGCCGAGAACGCGAAGCTCGCGAAATTCCTGCGCGAGGAGATGGGCGCGGAGTTTTTCGAGGACGCCGGGCTCGGTATCAAACCAATCAGCCCATTCGGCACCAAGCGGCTCGTGCGCAAGGCGATCAAGTACGCGGTCGACCATGCGCGCGACAGCGTGACGCTGGTGCACAAGGGCAACATCATGAAGTTCACCGAGGGCGCGTTCCGCAACTGGGGTTATGAGGTTGCGCGCGACGAGTTCGGCGACGTGACGATTACCGAAGACCAGCTCTGGAAGGATTACGACGGCAAGCCGCCAGATGGCAAGATTGTCATCAAGGACCGCATCGCGGACATCATGTTCCAGATGATGCTGCTCCGCCCGTCCGAGTTTGACGTTATTGCGACATCGAACCTCAACGGCGACTATCTATCGGACGCGATCGCCGCGGAAGTCGGCGGCGTCGGCATTGCGCCGGGCGCGAACATCGCGGACCACGTTGCCGTATTCGAGGCGACGCATGGCACCGCGCCGAAGTATGCGGGCCAGAACAAGGTGAACCCGGGCTCGCTGCTCTTTTCCGGCGTGATGATGCTCGACTATATCGGTTGGGCCGAGGCGGCCGACCTGATTACCGCTGCCTACGAGAAGACGATCGCGAAGAAGACGGTCACCTACGACTTCGCGCGGCAGATGGACGGCGCCACCGAGGTCTCGACCAGCCAGTTCGCCGATAACCTGATCAAGAACCTGTAATGACGCGCGGCCTGAACGAGTTGTGGCTGGCCGACGAGGCCGCGTGCGTCCTCGCACTGCTGGAGGTGGCGCGGCTCGACGACGAAGCGCGCGAGCGCATCGTTTCGCGCGCCGAGGCGTTGGTCGGCGAGGTCCGCACGGCCCAGGCGAGTAAAGGGGGCGTCGAGGCGCTGATGCAGGAGTACGACCTGTCTTCGCAGGAAGGCGTCGTGCTGATGTGCGTTGCCGAGGCGCTGCTGCGGATTCCCGACGCGGAGACCGCGGACAAGCTGATCGCGGACAAGCTCACGGGTGGCGATTGGGTTGCGCACAAAGGCGCAAGCCGGTCGTTGTTCGTGAATGCGTCGACCTGGGGGCTGATGCTGACCGGTCGATTCGTGCAAATCGACGACGATGTGAAGCGTGACCCGGCGGGCTTCGTCCGCCGCATGATTGCGCGCGCCGGCGAACCCGTAATCCGAACCGCCGTGCGACAGGCGATGCGCATTCTCGGTCACCAGTTCGTAATGGGCCGGACGATCGGCGAGGCGTTGAAGCGCGCCGAAGAGAAGGATCATCGCGCGTACCGTCATTCTTACGACATGCTCGGCGAGGCGGCGCTGACCGCGCGCGACGCGCAGCGCTACTTCGACGCGTACACGGACGCAATTACGGCGATCGGCGCCGCCGCAGCCGACGGCGAGTCGGTGTTTGCGGTGCCGAGCATCTCCGTGAAGCTGTCGGCGTTGCATCCGCGCTACGAGTTCGCACAACGCGAACGCGTGCTGGGCGAACTCGTTCCGCGCGTATTGAAACTCGCGCTACTGGCCAAATCGGTGGGCATCGCGTTGACCATCGATGCGGAGGAGGCCGAGCGGCTTGATGTGTCGCTAGATGTCGTCGAGGCCGTGTACCGTGCGCCGGAACTCGAAGGCTGGGAGGGCTTCGGACTCGCGGTGCAGGCGTACCAGAAGCGCGCGGTGAAGCAGGTTGATTGGCTCATCGCGCTCGCGCGCGAAGTCGGTCGCAAGATGCCGGTACGGCTGGTCAAGGGCGCCTATTGGGATTCTGAAATCAAGCGCGCGCAGGAGCGCGGGCTCGATGGCTACCCTGTATTCACGCGCAAAGCGTCGACCGACGTGTCGTACCTCGCATGCGCGCGCAAGCTGCTTGCCGCCCGCGACGCAATCTACCCGCAGTTTGCGACGCACAACGCGCACACGGTGTCGTCGATTATCGAGATGTCGGGCGCCGAGACGGGTTATGAGTTCCAGCGCCTACACGGCATGGGCGCTGATCTGTACCGGCAAATCATCGGTGACACCGGGTTTGGCGTCGCATGCCGCGTCTATGCGCCCGTCGGGAGCCACGAAGACCTGCTGCCGTACCTTGTGCGGCGGCTGCTCGAGAATGGCGCGAACTCGTCGTTCGTGAACCGAATCTCTGACGAGCGGATTCCAGTTTCCGAAATCGCCGCCGATCCGGTGGCGGAAGTTGAAGCGTTCGAGCGCATCCCGCACCCACGCATCCCGCTACCGAAGGATTTGTACGGCGCGACGCGGCGTAACTCGCGCGGCCTGAACCTGCATAACTCAGAGAC
>CAYXYM010000226.1:0-7374 GCA_964469285.1 uncultured Gammaproteobacteria bacterium
CAAGGCAATAAATTCGAATTGTGGGACGAACAGCGGTGGAACGAGCGGCGCGACGGCTGGCTACAGGACGCCGACGATGACATCCCGCTGCCCGCCGAACTCGAATCGATTTCTCTGTGAGGCCGCGGCGTGGACGCAACGCACCAGCCGGTTTTACTCGCGGAGGTCCTGGCGCAGATCGGTCTGCGTGTGGACGGCTGCTACGTGGATGCAACGTTCGGGCGCGGCGGGCACAGCCGGGCGTTGTTGGCGGGCCTTGGGCCGGGCGGGCGCTTGCTGGCGTTCGATCGTGACCCTGAAGCCGTCGCAGCGGCGGCGACCGCTTTCGGCGGGGACCCACGTTTCACGATTACACGGGGAACGTTTTCGATGCTGGAGCGGACCGTGCGGGCGCTGGGGTTGATTGGACAAGTCGACGGAATTCTCGCCGACCTTGGCGTGTCTTCCCCCCAACTCGACGACGCGCGCCGCGGTTTCAGCTTTGCAGCCGACGGGCCGCTCGACATGCGCATGGACCCGGACAGCGGCATCTCCGCCGCGGAGTGGGTCGCAACCGTCGGGGAAACCGAACTCATCCGCGTACTTCGCGAATACGGCGAGGAGCGTTACGCGCGCCGGATTGCGCGCGGCATTCTGCAGCGTCGCGCGGAACACGCGTTCACGACCACGGCAGACCTCGCAGAGACTGTCGCGCGCGCCGTGCCCGGCCGCGAGCCCGGCAAGCACCCGGCGACGCGAACGTTTCAAGCGATTCGCATCGCCGTGAATGGCGAACTCGAAGAGCTAGCTGCATTCCTGCCGCAATGCCCGCCCGTGCTGCGCGTCGGCGGTCGATTGTGCGCGATCAGCTTTCATTCGCTGGAGGACCGCCAGGTCAAGCGTTACCTGCGCGGGCCGACGAGCCACGAAGGCCCGCGCGGCTTGCCGCTGCCCACTGCGTCGGGCCCGCGCTTGAAGCCCGTCGGCCGTGCGATTCGCGCGGGCGCCGCCGAGCTCCGGACGAATGCGCGCGCGCGCAGCGCCGTGTTGCGCGTCGGGGAGCGGGTCGCATGACGCGCGGGGCGCTGTGGATTGCTGCGCTACTCGTCGCGCTGTTCGTATCGTCGCTCGCGAAAATCTGGGTGGTGCATGTAAATCGCACGACGTTTACCGCCGTGCAGGGCGCGCAGGCGACCCGCGATGAAATGAACATCGAATGGGGTCGACTCCAGATCGAGCAGGCCGCATGGTCGACGCACGCGCGCGTGGAACAGGTTGCGACCGAGCGGCTCTCGATGCGCGTCCCTGACCCCGACGCCGTGGTCATCGTCACGCCATGAACTGGCACGCACGCACCCTTATCCTGCTCGCGCTCTTCGCCATCGCGGTCGCAGCGCTGGCGTGGCGCGCGGTCGAGCTCAACTTGAACGAGGGCGCATTCCTGAATGCACAGGCCGACGCGCGGCATCTCCGCACCGTCGAAGTGCCTGCGCACCGCGGCATGATCGTCGACCGGCACGGTGAGTCGCTCGCTGCGAGTACGCCAGTCGATTCGTTCTGGGCGCAGCCGGCGGAACTGATTGCGAGTGGCCGCGTGCGCGAACTCGCGGTAGCGCTCGAGATCGACGCAGGTTCGCTGGCGGCGCAGCTGCGCGACCGCTCGGACCGGCAGTTTGCATGGTTACGCCGCCACATTAGCCCGGACGATGCCGCGCGCGTCGCGGCGCTTGAGATTCCTGGCGTGCATCGCGTGCGCGAGTACCGTCGTTACTATCCCGCCGGTGAAGTCACCTCGCATCTGCTCGGCTTCACGAACATTGACGACGCCGGCCAAGAAGGCATCGAGCTGGCATTCGACGAGTGGCTGCGTGGCGAACCCGGCCGCAAGCAGGTACTGCGCGACCGGCTCGGTCGCGTGATCGCCGACGTGCAAAGTCTTGAACAACCGCGCGCCGGTCGGGACTTGGCGCTGTCGGTCGACCGACGCATCCAGTACCTCGCGTTCCGCGAATTGAAGAACGCCGTCGCCGAGCACGGTGCACGCGGTGGATCGCTCGTCGTGATGGACGCGAACACCGGCGAAGTCCTTGCAATGGTGAACCAGCCCGCATTCAACCCGAACAACCGCCAGGGGCTCAGCGCAGATCGGTACCGGAACCGTGCGGCGACGGACGTGCTCGAGCCGGGATCCAGCTTCAAGCCGTTCGTGATCGCCGCGGCGCTCGAGAGCGGCCGATTCGACGCGCGCTCGACGGTCGATACGAGCCCGGGGCTGCTGCGTGTGCGCGGCGGCACGGTGCGTGACGTACGAAACAATGGTGTGATTGACATCGCGACGCTGTTGAGCCGTTCGAGCAACGTCGGCGCAAGCAAGATCGCGCTGGCCCTTGACCCGGAGCAGATCTGGCACGTGCTGCAGGATTTTGGGTTCGGCGCCATTACCGGCAGCGGCTTTCCCGGGGAACAGGCCGGACTGCTGAACCATTTCATGCAGTGGCGGGAAATCGGACAGGCGACACTGTCTTACGGCTATGGAATCTCGGTCACACCGCTGCAACTCGCGCAGGCGTACTCGATCATCGCTGCGGACGGGATGCGGTACCCCATTACGCTCGTCCGTCGCGACGAGCCCGTAGCGGGCGTCCGCGTATTGCCGACGGAGACGGCGCGCGATCTGCGTGTGCTGCTCGAAGCGGCGCTCGCGCCAGACGGCAGCGCCGTCGGCGCGCGCGTGCGTGGTTACCGCGTCGCGGGCAAGACCGGCACCGTGCGCAAGACGGAAGCCGGCGGCTACGCGCTCGACCGGCACCTGTCGGTGTTCGCCGGCATCGCGCCGGCCTCTCGCCCGCGCATCGTCGCGGTCATCGTCATCGACGAGCCGACGCGCGGTGGTTATTACGGCGGTGAAGTTGCGGCGCCGGTCTTCGGACGCGTGGCCGCGGGCGCGCTGCGCTTGCTGGACGTCGCGCCGGATGGGCTGCGCGAGCCGACGCTGCCGGTCGTCGCCGCCGGGGTGCCACAATGAACTTGTCGGCGCTGCTCAAGGATTATGCGGCGGTGTCGCCGGCAGATGACCGCGTGGTTGCAGGCGTTGCCATGGACCACCGGCAAGTCGCGCCTGGCCACCTATTTCTCGCGTGCGCCGGCGGACGCGCGCACGGACTCGCTTGGTCCACCGACGCGATCGAGCGCGGTGCGCATTCCATCGCGTGGGAGCCAGCCGACGGACAATCGGCACCGTCGTTGCCGCCGGGTATCCCCGCCTACGCAGTCGACCGTCTACGCATGCGCGCCGGCGAAATCGCCGCGCGATTTTTTGACGCGCCGTCCTACGCGCTCGACGTCATCGGCGTGACGGGTACAAACGGCAAGACCTCCATTGCGCACTTGGTCGCAAACGCACTCGCGCGCCTTGGTCGCCGCTGTGGCGTTCTCGGCACGATTGGCTACGGGTTCCCGGGGCACTTGGCCGCTGCCGACCGCACGACGCCGGATGCGGTCAGCGTGCAGCGACTGCTCCGCGCGCTGCGCGACGACGGCGCCGAAGCGGCGGCCATCGAAGTGTCGTCGCATGCGCTTGACCAGGCGCGCGTGGATGCCGTGCAGTTTCGGGTCGCGGTGTTCACTAATCTGACGCGTGATCATCTCGATTACCACTCGGACATTGCGGAATACGGGCGCGCCAAACGCCGGCTGTTCGAGTTGCCCGGCACCGCGGCCGGCGTCTTCTTCACCGATGACCCGTATGGGCTCGAGCTGATGCGGGCGTTCGGTGGACGCCTCGATGCGACGGCCGTCGGCGCTGCTGGCGACCCCGGCCCGGCACCGCGCGACTGCGCGCCGCGGTTTGTCGAGATTACCGACCTGGAATTCCACGCGCGCGGGGCGCACATCGGCTTCGACACGCACCTCGGCGAAGCGCGCGTCGACACGGCGTTGCTCGGCCGCTTCAACGCCGACAACCTCGCGCTCGCGCTCGCGACGCTCATTGAACTCGGCCACGATGCGTCCACGGCTGCCGACGCGTTGTCCGGGGTGCCGACCGTGCCCGGCCGGATGGAAGCGTTTGGCGGCGTCGGCGGGCCACTCGTCATCGTTGATTACGCGCATACGCCCGATGCCATCGAAAAGGTGTTGCGCGCCGCGCGGGTGCACGCACGCGGGCGACTCGTGTGCGTGTTTGGGTGTGGTGGCGAGCGCGACCGCGGCAAGCGGCCGTTGATGGCGGCTGTCGCTGCGGCCTGGGCCGACGAGTCGGTCGTGACGGACGACAACCCGCGGGGCGAGGACCCGGATGCCATCGTGGCCGACATCGTTGAGGGCTTCCCGGCCGCGGCGCGTTGGCGCGTGCGCCGTGACCGTGCATCGGCGATTCGTGAGGCCATCGACGCGACGGACGAGGGTGATGTCGTCGTCGTCGCTGGGAAGGGGCATGAGGACTACCAGGTGGTGGGCGCGCAGGTCCATGCGTACAGCGATCGCGCAACGGTGGCGTCCATCCTCGCGGGGCGCGTCGAATGAGTCCGTCGACACTCGCAACGCTTGCGAAGGCGGTCAGCGGGCGGCTGCACGGCGCGGACTGTGCGTTCGACGGTGTGAGCACCGATACGCGGTCTTTGCGTCCTGCACAGCTTTTCGTCGCGCTCTCCGGACCGAACTTCGACGGGCATGACTTCGTCGCCTCGGCTGCCGAGGCTGGCGCAGCCGGCGCGCTGGTGGCACGCGAGCTCGCCGCGCGCGTGCCGCAAGTGGTGGTTGCAGACACGCGCTCGGCGCTCGGCGCGTTCGCGGGCGTGCGACGCGCCTCGTTCAAGCATCCCGTCATCGGCATCACCGGCAGCAACGGCAAAACGACCGTGAAGGAAATGACGGCGGCGATTCTGCGCCAACGCGGCGCAGTGCTCGCGACGCGCGGTAACCGGAACAACGATATCGGGGTGCCGCTCACGCTGCTTGAGCTTGATGAATCGCATGGCGCGGCGGTGATTGAGATGGGCGCGAATCATCACGGCGAGATTGCGGCGCTCGCGCACATCGCGCGGCCGACAGTCGGCATCGTCACCAACGCAGGGCCGTCGCACCTCGCAGGGTTCGGTGACGTCGCCGGCGTTGCGCGTGCGAAGGGCGAGTTGTTCTCGTCGCTTGCTGCGGATGGGTGCGCGGTCATCAACGCGGATGACCGTCATGCCGACACCTGGCGCCGGATGGCCGCACATTGCCGCCGTGTCGAGTTCGGCGTCGATTCACCCGCGGACTTTACCGCCGATGCGCGAACGGTGCGCAGCGACGACGCGGGTGGCGAAAGCTTCATGCTAACCACGCGTGCCGACGAGCGCGAAGTGACGCTCGCCGTACCTGGGCTGCACAACGTGCGAAACGCACTCGCGGCCGCCGCCGCGGCCGTCGCCGCCGGCGCGACGCTCGATGACGTCGTCTCCGGCCTTGCCGGATTCCAGTCGGTGGGTGGACGCCTGCGCGCCGTTGCTGGCCGCGCCGGTTCGCGCGTGATCGACGATACGTACAACGCAAATCCGGCCTCGTTACGCGCAGCGCTCGACGTCGTCGCGCGCCTCGGCGGTCGCCGCTGGCTTGTGCTCGGTGACATGGGCGAACTCGGCGCAGACGCGGTCGCGCTGCACGTGCAGGCCGGGCACGACGCGCGGGCGGCGGGCATCGAGCGCTTGTTCGCGCTCGGTCCGCTCGCAGCCGCGGCAGCAGAAGCGTTCGGCGGGGAGCGGTTCGACGACGCAGATGCGCTCGCGAACGCGGTCCGTGCGGATCTCGCCGACGGCACGACGGTATTGGTGAAGGGTTCGCGGTCGATGCGGCTCGAACGCGTCGTCGCGGCGCTGACGGCGGACGGAGGCTGACATGCTGCTTTGGCTCACAGAGTTCCTGACCGAATATCACAGTGGCTTCCGCGTGTTCCAGTACCTGACCCTGCGCGCGATTCTGGGCGTACTGACCGCGCTCGCGTTCTCGTTGCTGTTCGGTCCGGCGATGATCCGCTGGCTCACGCGCTACCAGATTGGACAGACCGTTCGCGACGACGGGCCGCAGACGCATTTGAAGAAAGCGGGCACGCCGACCATGGGCGGTGCATTGATTCTCATCTCCATCGCAATCGCCACACTGATGTGGGCCGACCTCGACAACCGCTTCGTATGGGTCGTGCTCGGCGTGACGGCCGCGTTCGGCGCGATTGGCTGGGTCGACGACTATCGCAAGCTCGTGTTGCGCAATCCGAAAGGGCTGCCCGCGCGCTGGAAGTTTTTTTGGCAATCGCTCGCAGGGCTCGTCGCCGCGGTGACGCTGTATCTCACCGCGCAATCGCCGGCGGAAACCGGATTCATCGTGCCGTTCTTCAAAGACGTGCTCATCCCGCTCGGCCCGGTGTACATCGTGCTGACGTGGTTTGTGATTGTCGGCACCAGCAATGCCGTGAATCTGACCGACGGGCTCGATGGCCTCGCGATTCTGCCCGCGGTAATGGTCGCGGGGGGGCTTGGCGCCGTCGCCTACGCGACCGGGAACGTGAACTTTTCTGCGTACCTCCAGATTCCATACGTGCCGGGTGTCGGTGAAATGGTGGTGTTCTGCGGCGCGCTGGTCGGCGCCGGCCTTGGCTTCCTGTGGTTCAACACGTATCCCGCGCAAGTGTTCATGGGCGACGTCGGCGCGCTGGCAATCGGTGCGGCGCTCGGCGCGGTCGCGGTGGTCGCGCGTCAGGAGATCGTGTTGATGATCATGGGCGGCGTGTTCGTCGTCGAGACCGTCTCCGTGATTCTGCAAGTCGCCTCGTTCAAGCTGACCGGTAAGCGCATTTTCCGCATGGCGCCGCTGCACCACCATTATGAATTGAAGGGCTGGCCCGAACCGCGCGTGATCGTCAGATTCTGGATCATCACGGTCATCCTGGTCCTCGCCGGCCTCGCGACGTTGAAGCTTCGGTGAACGTGCCGATGCCAGCTAAACGCGAACGGGACGGCGTCGATGACGCGCGGCGCGCGCTCGTGGTCGGGCTCGGCGCGACGGGGCTGTCGGCGGCCCGCTGGTTGTCGGCGCGGGGTGTCGCCGTCGCTGTGACCGACAGCCGCGCGCGGCCGCCGAAAGTTGACGCGCTGCGCGAGCACGTGCCCGATGCGGCGCTGTTTCTGGGCGGCTTCTCGGTCGCGGCGCTTGAGCGAGCGGAGCTCGTCGTACTCTCGCCGGGCGTCCCGCGTGCGGACCCGTTCGTACAGCAGGCGCTCGCGACGGGCGTCCCGGTCGTCGGCGACATTGAATTGTTTGCGCGCCATGCGCGGGCGCCGGTCATCGCCGTCACCGGTTCGAACGGAAAAAGCACCGTGACGACGCTCGTCGCCCTTATGGCGGAGCGCGCAGGCGTCGCCGCAC
>CAYXYM010000227.1:0-2815 GCA_964469285.1 uncultured Gammaproteobacteria bacterium
TGGCGCAACTGCGTGATGATCATGTCGTTGCGAACGTCGTCGCGGACTTGCTCGTAGCTGAACCCTTCTGCGGCGAGCGCTTCGGTGAACTGCGGCAAGGTCAAGCCATTGCGCTGCGCGACGCTCGCCATCGCCTGGTTGAGGCGGTCCTCAGGAACGCCGATGCCCGATTGCTGCGCGCGCTGCAGCTGAAGACGCTCGATGATGATTCGGTCGAGCACCTGCTCGCGCAGCACCTCTAACGGCGGCGCGTCGGCACCCGATTCCTGAATGCTTCGCACCACCTCGACCATGCGCACTTCGAGCTCGGAGTGAAGCACGATGTCTTCGTTCACGACGGCAACGATGCTGTCGATTGGGGTGCCGCGTTCCTGCGCGCCAACGGCGCCAAAAACCAGCAGCAGCAGGGCCGCGCAAATACCTTTAATCATGAATAATCACCGACTTGAGGAGTAGCCAAGGATACCACGCTCCAATAGCGCCTCGGTGCCGCGTCCGACGTTCGCCAGACCTTTCAGCTCCAGTTGGAGGTAAAGGCTGCGGTTGGTGTCGCCCGCGCGGTTCGCGATGTACTCGCGCGAGACGACGCGAATTGCCCAACAGCAGCTTTGATACTCAAGGCCCGCAAAAGTTTCCAGGTCCTGCCGGTGTTCAATCGACCAATTCCAGCGACCCACCGCGCTCCAGCGATCGTTGATCGGCCACGAGAACGACACGTCCGCTTGGTCGACCTCGTCACGGCGATAGCGCCAGCCGAGGTTCAGGAGCCGCCGCCCGCCCGGGTGCCAGCGCAGCACGACGGAACTGCGGTCGATGGCCGCATCGTCGGACCGGAGTTGCAAGGCAAGGCGGGTCGACCAGTCATCGGAGATACGTGCCGCCGCTTCCGCCAGATAATCGGACCACGCCGCGGTCTCAATCGGCTCACCGGGCAGCGTCACGCGCCGATCGTCGAAATAGCGGATGCGACCCGCCTGGACAGTCAGCAGCTCGGTGCCATCCGCTGCGTAGACGCTCGATGCCACGCCGAGCGCCAGCTCGCGTGTGTCCCCAACCCTGTCCGCGCCGTTGTATCGATCGTTGTGGAAGAGTTGCACCATATTGAAGTCGGGAATCGACGTGTCGAACAACGGAATCGCGCTCTGGTCGCGGTACGGTACCTCCAGCCAGCGCACGCGTGGCTCGAGCGTCTGAATGCGCGCGTCGGACATCGCGCGCTCGAACGCGAGCCCCGCGTCGACGCTGTAGCTCGGGAGGCTGCGCGAAATCTCACCGCCGTTCTCGAGGGCATAGCGCGTATGGCGCCAGCTCGCGCGCGGCACGACGTGCCACGCAGGACCGCCTAACGACCACGCCAAGGTCGGCTCAATGTCCAGGCGCCCTGCGGTCTCACGCACGCCGTCGTCGGCATGGAAAAACACGGCCTCACTCGCCATCGAGAATTCGAGGCCCGCCCCGCCGAGTGGCGCGTGCGCGTACCACAGCAGTTGCGGCAGGCGCGCGTAGGGGCGGTCGCCGTCGGGAATCGTGCGGTCCAATGTCTGCCAACCGTCGAGCCGGCCGATCACCGCGTGGTGATCGGAACGGAAACTGAGCGCCGCGTGCCGGCCGAGGTGTGTGACGACCGTGTTGTCGAGGCTACCCGCGAGGTCTTCAAAGTAGTCGGGGTCGGTCACATGCCGAAAATCCACCGAATACTGCCACCCGGGCGCCGGCCCCGCATCGTGACGCCACTCGAGCAGGCCGCGCGCATCGCCGCGGCGTGCGTCGCGCGGCAAATACTCCGCATAGACTTCCCCGGCATTCGTCCGATTCAAATACCGGTACTCGGTGGCCAGTTGCACGCCACGATCTTCCATCCACCGTGGCGTAATCGTCGCATCGCGGTGCGGCGCGATGTTCCAGTACCACGGGATGCGCAAGTCGACGCCGGTGTTGTGTGCGCGGCTCACATCGGGCACCAGGAAGCCCGACTTGCGGTCGTCATCCAGGGGGAACGAGATCCACGGCGTGTAAAAAATCGGAACGCCGAGAAAGTCGACACGGACGTTGCGCCCGACACCCACGCCCGCCTCGGTGTCGAGCGCGATGTTCGGCGCGTGTAGCGCCCAGCCGCTCGCACCCTCAGGGCAAGTGGTGTACTCGACGCCCGCTACCTGAATCGGCTCGCCACGTACCGCGTCAATCGAATCTGCGCTGCCGCGCGCGCGGCGCGCAAACAGCCGAAAGTCGAGATCCTCGAAGCGCACGCGTTCAGCATCGATGTCGAGCAGCGCATCGCTGCCCGTGATTTCAATATCGTCGTCATGGTAGCGAACGGCGCCGTCACCGGTCAGCGTATTGTTCGTTTCGTCGTGGCGCAGGCGGTCCGCGGTCAGCGAGCGCGCACCGTGCTCGAGCGTCACACTTCCGGAAAACAGGTTGCTGTCTCCGCTCCACTCGTCGGCGGTGATGTGGACTGCGGGGTCGTCTGGATTGGCCGCCGGCGGTGGTCGCTCGAACACTGGGCAGAGCGCCCACGGTTCATCGGCGAGGACCGGGGTGCAGGCGAGCAGCAGAATCGCGCCAAGTACCAGTCGTTTGCGTTTCACGCGTCGCGTTTCCTGCCTGCCTGCCGAAAATCGCATAGTATACGCTTCCATATGGCCCGCCCCGACCCGGCCGCCTGGCTCGCAGCCCGCATCGATGACCGGTTCGCGCTCGAGGCGGCGAGTGCCGACGCCAGTTTCCGCCGTTATTTCCGCGTCCGCACCGCGCGCGGTACGCGCATCTTGATGGACGCACCGCCCGAGCACGAAAACTGCCGACCGTTCGT
>CAYXYM010000228.1:0-7646 GCA_964469285.1 uncultured Gammaproteobacteria bacterium
CGATTGCACCGGCCGGGCCGGCCGCGACATGGTCGGCGACTTGCCGCCACAGGCGGCGCAGAAAACGCGTGGCGCCGTCGATACCGGCATCGGACCATTCGAGCGACAGCTCCGGCGGCGACGTAAACAACATGAACAGCCGCGCGGTGTCCGCACCGTACTCACTGACCATCCGGTTTGGGTCGACGCCGTTGTTCTTCGATTTGGACATGGTGCCCATGCCCTCCCACGTCACGGGGCGGCCGTCCGCTTTCAGCGTGGCGCCTTCACCGGTGCCTTTCACCTCGGCCGGGTTGAAGTACTCGACCCGGCCCTCGCCCTCGCGGCGCGAGTAGATGTGGTTCAGGACCATGCCCTGCGTGAGCAGACGGCGGAACGGCTCATCGAATCCAAGCAGTCCGAGGTCGCGCATTACGCGTACCCAGAAGCGCGAATACAGCAGATGCAGAATCGCGTGCTCGATGCCGCCAATGTACTGGTCCACGGGCAGCCAGTAATCAACGCGCGCGTCGACCATCGCGTCATCATTGCCGGCGCTCGCGAAGCGCAGGAAATACCACGATGAATCGACAAACGTATCCATCGTATCCGTCTCGCGGCGCGCGGCAGCGCCGCACGCGGGGCACGCAACGTCAACGAATTCGGTACAGCGCGACAGCGGATTGCCATGCCCGTCCGGCACGAGATCTTCCGGCAAGCGGACCGGTAACTGATTGTCGGGAACCGGCACTTCGCCACACGCGTCGCAGTGGACGATCGGAATGGGGCAGCCCCAGTAGCGCTGCCTCGAGATCCCCCAGTCGCGCAAACGGTACTGCACCTTGAGTTCGCCAAGCCCCCGCGCCGCGAGGTCGTCGGCGATTGCCGCCACCGCATCGGCGAAGGCGAGGCCGTCGTACTTGCCCGAATTGCACAGGACACCGTCTTTCGTGACGAGTGCCTCGGTCAGCGCCGCCGGATCCATCGGCGCTGCATCGCGCGAGCGCACGACGGTCTTCACCGGCAGCCCATATTTGCGCGCGAACTCGAAATCGCGCTGGTCGTGTGCCGGTACCGCCATCACGGCGCCCTCGCCATACGCCATCAACACGTAATTGGCGACCCAGACGGGCAGCGCCTCGCCGGTCAGCGGGTGCTCGACAGTCAGGCGGGTGGGGACCCCGCGCTTTTCCTGCGTCGCGATTTCCGCCTCGGTGTTGCCGCCACGCCCGCATTCCTCGATGAACGCCGCGACTGCGGCGTCGTCCTGCGCGGCGCGCACCGCGAGTGGGTGCTCGGGCGCCACGGCGACCCAGGTCGCGCCCAGCAGCGTGTCCGCGCGGGTCGTAAAAACACCCACCGTGCCGCCGTCGTACCGGAACCGGATTGCGACGCCCTCGCTGCGACCGATCCAGTTCTGCTGCATCACGCGCACGCGTTCAGGCCACTCGTCGAGGGCGTCCAGCGCGTCGGCGAGCTGGTCCGCGTACCGCGTGATGTTCAGGTAGTACATCGGGATTTCGCGCCGCTCGACCAGCGCGCCGGTTCGCCAACCGCGACCCTCGATGACCTGCTCATTGGCGAGTACCGTCTGGTCGACCGGATCCCAATTCACGACCCCGGTTTTCTTGTACGCAATTCCCTGCTCGCGCATACGCAGGAACAGCCATTGATTCCAGCGGTAGTACTCGGGATCACAGGTCGCGAGTTCCCGGTCCCAGTCGAGCGCGAAGCCGAGCGACTGCAACTGCGTACGCATGTACGCGATATTGTCCCGTGTCCATTTCGCCGGCGGCACACCGTTCTGCATCGCGGCGTTCTCAGCCGGCAATCCGAACGCGTCCCAGCCCATCGGTTGCAGCACGTTGCGGCCGCACATGCGATGGAAGCGCGAGATTACGTCACCGATCGTGTAGTTGCGGACATGCCCCATGTGCAGCTTGCCGCTGGGATACGGAAACATGCACAGGCAATAGAATTTTTCGCGGGCGGGGTCGTCAAGCGCGCGAAAAGTCGCGTGCGCGCGCCACCATTCTTGCGCATCTGACTCTATTTTTTCGGGATCGTACTGGTGGTCCATAAGCAGTCAAGCGTACCGCAAACGCGCGCAAACGCCGAGCAGCACCCCGATTAGGATCATCAGCGGCCAATTTCCCCCGCGCGAATACGGCGTCGCACCCGCGAGCGGTTGGACCGTTGTACGGAGCACGCCGACCTCGAACTGTGGAATCGTCGCGGCGAGCCGCCCGTCAGGCCCGACCACCGCGGTGATACCACTGTTGGTTGCGCGCACGAGCCAGCGGCTTGCCTCGCGCGCCCGCATGCGAACGATTTGCAAGTGTTGGTGCGGCGCAATCGAATCGCCAAACCACGCATCGTTGCTCACGTTCACCAATAGTGTCGCCTCGGGCAGTGCGCGAATCATCTCGGCGCCGTACGCGGCCTCGTAACAAATTGATGCCGCGAGCGCCTGGCCGGCGGCGCTCAGCGGCCGTTGGTCGCGCGGGCCCCGCGTGAAATCCGAGTACGGCAAGCTGAGCATGCGCAGCCACTCGCGCACGAAGCCGGGCACCGGAAAGAATTCGCCGAACGGCACGAGGTGCCGCTTGAAGTAAAGGCCGCCGTCGTCGAGCGACAGCACCGCGTTGTAGTAGTCGAATGGAACTTCGGCGCCCTCGCGCACGAGGATCCCTATGATGATCGACGCGTCGTTTCTCGCCGCGCGCGCCGCAAGCTCGTCGAGATACGGGTCGAGTTGGTGCTTGAGCGCCGGCAACGCCGCCTCCGGCCACACGATGAGGTCCGCGTCCCAATGCTGCTCGGTCAGGCCCTGGTAAAGGTCGATGGTCGGCACCAGCGAAGACGATGCCCACTTGATGTCCTGCCCGACATTGCCCTGCAATAACGCCACCTCGAGCGGCTCGCCGGCATCGGTCGCCCACTCGACGCGCGACAAGGCGGCGCCGCTCCCCCAGACAACCCCGCACACGACAGCGCCGATGACGGCCGACCGCACGCGCGGTGCGCGCAGCAGCCAGGCGACGGCACCCGCGGTGACCGCCGCGCCGGCGCTGAGCGCGAGCACGCCGCCGACGGGCGCCCACGCTCCGAGGAACGTGCCATCGACGGCGTAGCCGGCCAGCAGCCATGGGAACCCCGACAGCGCCCAGCTGCGCAGCCATTCGACCGCGACCCAGAGCGCTGGTAGCCCGACGAGCCAGCGCCAACCTCCGTTGATTGGTAACCAGCGGGACGCAAGCCATGCAAAGCCCGCGGTAAACAGCGAAAGCGTTGCAATCAGGATGACGGTGATGACCGCAGACAGCGACCAATGGAGGCCGCCGAAATGGTTCATGCTGATGAAGACCCACCAGACACCCGCGCCGAACAAGCCAATACCGAACACGAACCCGCGCACCGCGGCGCGCCGCGGGGAACTCCCTTCGAGCACCACGAACAGCGCCGCGAGGCTCGCGAGCGCGACGGGCCACCAATGGAGCGGCGCGAACGCGAGCGGCCAGACTGCGCCCGCCACCAATGCGGCCGCGTCGCGGCCGCGCTCAGTCAGACGCATCGTCGGCGGTTTGCGTTGGGACCAGGTCGACCTGTAGCAGATGGATTCGACGCGCGTCCGCGCGCAGCACCTTGAAGTGGAAACGCCCAACGCGGACTCGATCGTTGCGCTTCGGCATGCGCCCAAGCTCATGCATCACGAGGCCGCCGACCGTGTCGTAGTCTTCGGCGGAGAAATCGCAGCCGAAATGCTCATTGAAATCCTCGACGAGCGTAACTGCCTTCACGATGTACTGTGACTCGTTGCGCCGCATGATTGCGACGTCGTCCTCGGTATCATGCTCGTCGTCGATTTCACCCACGATTTGCTCAAGCACGTCCTCGATCGTCACGAGACCCGCCGCGCCGCCGTATTCGTCGACGACGATCGCGATGTGGTTGCGGTTCGCGCGAAACTCCTTCAGCAAGACGTTCAGACGCTTGCTCTCGGGGATGAACACCGCAGGGCGGAGGTATTCGCGCAAGTCGAACGACGGGCGCCGCTCGTGCGCGAAATAGGCGAGCAAGTCCTTTGCAAGGACGATGCCCTCGACCTCGTCCCTACTGTCGCCGATGACCGGGAAACGCGAGTGACCCGATTCGACGATGACGGCGAGAATCTCCTCGGCCGGCGCGTCGCGCTCGATTACGGCCATCTGCGGTCGCGGCACCATAATATCGCGCACCTGCATGTCGGCCACCTGCAGCACACCCTCGATCATGGCCTGTGCGTCCGCATCGAACAGCTGTCGCTTCTGCGCATCGCGCAGCAACTCGATAAGTTCGTCGCGGTCTTTCGGGTCGCCGCTGAGCAACTGGGTGAGGCTTCTCCACCAGGATCGGTGATTGTCGTTAGCGGCTGTCATGTCATGCGGCTTGGTAGGGGTCTGGGAAGCCTAAACGCGCGAGTATTTCCGATTCAAGTGTTTCCATACGCTGCGCGTCCGGCTCGTGCTTATGGTCGTGTCCCAGCAGGTGCAGAACGCCGTGGACCACCATGTGCGCCCAATGGGCGGCGGGTGGCTTGTCCTGCTGCGCCGCCTCGCGCACGACGACCGGCGCACAAATCACGATGTCGCCGAGTTCCCGTGCCTCGACGCCCGGGGGCAGCGCCAGCGCAAAACTCAGCACGTTGGTCGGCCCCTGTTTACCGCGCCACCGCCGGTTCATTGCCGCGCTCTCGGCCTCGTCGACGATTCGAATTGCGAGCGAGCCCGCGCCGCCCACCGCGTCGAGTGCGCTGCGCGCCCAGCGCCGTAGCGCATCGCGCTGCGGCAGGTCCGGGAGTTCGACGGCGTACTGGATTCCGATTGTGCTTGCCACTATTGCTCACCCGCCGATTGTTCGTGTCGCTCGTAGGCGCTGATGACACGCTGGACCAGCGGATGCCGGACGACATCCTGCTGCGTAAAAAATGTGAAGCTGATGCCTTCGACGTCCTTCAACACCTCGGTCACCTGGCGCAGTCCGGACTTTACGTGGCGCGGCAAATCGGTCTGGGTCACATCGCCGGTCACCACGGCGGTCGAGCCGAAGCCGATGCGCGTCAGGAACATTTTCATCTGTTCGGCGGTCGTATTCTGCGCCTCGTCGAGAATGATGAATGAGTCGCTGAGGCTGCGGCCGCGCATGAACGCAAGCGGCGCGACCTCAATCACATGGCGCTCTATCAAGCGGCCGACTTTCTCGAAGCCGAGCATTTCGTAGAGCGCGTCGTACAACGGGCGCAAGTACGGGTCGATTTTCTGCGCCATGTCGCCGGGCAAAAAGCCGAGGCGCTCGCCCGCCTCGACCGCCGGCCGAACGAGGACGAGGCGACGCACCCGATCACGCTCGAGCGCGTCCACCGCCGAGGCCACCGCAAGATAGGTCTTGCCGGTTCCCGCCGGGCCGATGCCGAAATTCAGGTCGTGTGTCGCAATATTGCGCAGGTATCGCTGTTGGTTTGGTCCACGGCCGCGGATTGCGCCGCGCTTCGTCTGGATACCCGGGCCGTCTCCAGCTTCGCCGCGTGTCTCGACCAGCGCTTCGACGCCGGACTCCTGCAGGAACAGGTTCACGCGCTGCGGATCGAGCCCTTGCTCGGTCGTCGATGCATACAGCGCGCGCAGCACCTCCGCGGCAGCGCGCACCGCGTGCGGGTCGCCAAGCACGCGAAACTTGTTGCCGCGGCTGTTGATCTCTACGCCGAGTCGACGCTCGACCTGGCGCAGATGCTCGTCGAACTGGCCCGACAGCGCCGCGAGCCGCGCGCCGTCCGCGGGCTCAAGCACGACATCAATGGAGGCCGGCAGATCGGTCAAGAACAAGCCTTGGCGACAATTGTGGGAGCGGCGCCTTCGCGCCGCGATGGGTCGATCAAACGCCCTCGTAACGAGTTCGGCAGCGCCTCGCTAATGACGACATCCGCGAAATCACCAATCAGCGTCGCCGGCCCATCGAAATTCACGACCCGGTTATTCGCTGTACGGCCTGCGAGTTGCCGCGGGTCCCTGCGCGCGGGGCGATCCACGAGTACGCGCTGCACAGTTCCGACCATCGCGGCACTGATCGCGCTGCCTTGCTGCGTCAGCCGGTGCTGTACAAGCGCGAGTCGCCGCTGCTTTTCCGCGTCGTCGACGTCATCCGCGAGCGATGCCGCGGGCGTGCCGGGGCGCGCGCTGTAGAGGAAGCTGAATGAATGGTCGAAGCCGACCTCCTCGATGAGCCGCAGCGTCGCCTCGAAGTCCTTTTCCGTCTCGCCGGGAAACCCGATGATGAAATCGGACGACAGGCTGAGATCGGGTCGCACGGCGCGCAACTTGCGGATGCGCGACTTGTACTCAAGCACGGTGTGGTTGCGCTTCATCGCTGCCAGCACGCGATCCGAGCCGCTCTGCACCGGCAGGTGCAGGTGACTGACCAGCTCCGGCACGTCCGCATATACCGCGATGAGATCGTCGGACATCTCCATCGGGTGCGACGTCGTGTAACGGATGCGATCGATGCGATCGATGCGCGCAAGGATGCGAATCAGCAACGCGAGGTCGGCGATGGCACCGTCGTGCGTCGGACCGCGGTAACCGTTCACGTTCTGTCCGAGCAGCGTGATTTCGCGTACGCCCCGCTCCGCGAGACCCGCAACCTCCGCAATCACGTCGTCAAGCGGGCGGCTGACTTCCTCGCCGCGCGTGTACGGCACGACGCAGAAACTGCAGTACTTGCTGCAACCCTCCATGATCGACACGAACGCCGTCGGACCGTCGACGCTTGGTGGCGGCAACCGGTCAAACTTTTCGATCTCCGGGAAGCTGATGTCCACCGCCGCGCGCGCCGTCGACGCCGATTTGCGCAGGAGTTCGGGCAGGCGGTGCAGCGTCTGCGGACCGAACACCACGTCGACGAACGGCGCGCGTTCGAGCAGGCGCTCGCCCTCCTGACTCGCGACGCAACCGCCGACGCCGATGACGAGTTCGGGGCGCTCAAGCTTCCACTCACGCCAGCGCCCAAGCTGCGAGAACACCTTTTCCTGCGCTTTTTCGCGCACGGAGCAGGTGTTCAGCAATAGCACGTCGGCATGTTCCGGCTCCGTGGTGAGCTCGAGACCATCGGATGACGCGAGTACGTCGGCCATGCGGGCCGAATCGTACTCGTTCATCTGGCAACCGAATGTCTTGATGTACAGCTTTCGCGGCATCAGAACGGAATGTCGTCGTCCAAATCGTCGGGGACCGTCTGCTTGCGCGGACCGCCTTTGGCCGCGCCGCCGCGCGGGGCCTGTGAGCCTTCATCGTCCCAATTCCCGCCTGAGCTACCGCCCGAGCCGCCGCCGCGGCTATCGAGCATCTGCATGTCGTTCGCGACGATTTCCGTGGTGTACCGGTCGTTACCGTCCTTGCCCTGCCATTTGCGGGTCTGAAGCCGGCCCTCGACGTAAACCTTGCTGCCTTTCTTCAAGTATTCGCCGACGATTTCGCCGAGGCGGCCGAAGAACACCACATTGTGCCACTCGGTCTTTTCCTGCAGCTCGCCGGTGCCCTTGTCCTTCCAGCTCTCGCTGGTGGCCAGGCGGACATTGGCAACCGCGCCGCCGCTGGGCATATACCGGACTTCCGGGTCCTGGCCCAGGTTGCCGA
>CAYXYM010000229.1:0-6486 GCA_964469285.1 uncultured Gammaproteobacteria bacterium
AGTCATGGACCGGCCGGACGCTGCGCGGATTACGAAAGTTCAAAATGACGTGCGGGCGATCGAGTCTGCATTGAACATGTACCGGCTCGACAACTACCAGTATCCGAGCACCGAGCAAGGGCTGCAGGCGCTCGTCTCGAAGCCGAGCGGCCAACCCGAGCCGCGTAACTGGAATTCCGGCGGCTACCTCGGCAGCCTGCCGCGCGACCCTTGGGGGAATCCGTACCAGTACTTGAACCCCGGCGTTCGCGGCGCCATCGATGTCTGGTCGTACGGTGCGGACGGCCAGCCCGGCGGCGAGGAAACCAATGCCGACATCGGCAACTGGAACATCGACGAATAACACGCGCGATCGCGGCTTCACCCTGATCGAAATCCTGGTCGTGATGCTCATCGCGGGCATCCTCATGGCCGCCGTGCTGTTGAGTGTGCGGGGCGGCGGCGAAGAGCGTCTCGCACGCGAAGAGATCCAGCGGCTCGATCGGCTGGTCGCGCTCGCGAGCGATGAGGCCGTATTTCGGCTGCTTGAACTCGGCCTTGAGCTCCAAAGCGAGGGTTACCGTTTCCTGGTCTGGACCGGCGAGACCTGGATACCGTTGCCGGAGCCGGGTCCGCTGCGCGCGCATCGCTGGCCCAGCGCACTCACCGCCTCGCTGACCGTCGAAGCGACGCCGACCCCCCTGCCCGCCGCCTTCGCGCCCGAAGAACCCGTACCGCAGGTCGTCTTCCTGTCGTCGGGGGAAGTCAGCGCATTCCGGCTCGACCTCGTCGCGGCTAATGGCCTCGGCGAGCGTCTGCAGGTCCACGTGACGGCGGCCACCGAACGCGCACCCCTCGGAGACGCGCCATGATCGTACGCGGCTTCACGCTCGTCGAGGTGCTGGTTGCGCTTGTGGTCGTTGGCATCGCGATGCTCGCATTGACCACCACCGCAGGTCACTACACGCGCCAATCCGCCGAACTCCGTGACCGCACCCACGCGCATTGGGTTGCGAGCAACCGGCTCGCGGAATACCGAATCGCGCAGGCGTTCCCCGAAACCGGAACGTCGACGGGCGAAGTCGAGCAAGCCGGTCGTCGCTGGGTCTGGCGCATCCTCGTTTCCCCCGCGCCCGGCGAGGAGGACCTGCGCCGCCTGGACGTCGCGGTCGCGACCGCAGAGCGTCCCGATGCCCCCATCGTCATCGTGACCGGCTTCATTGGCCGCGTGACCGCGTTCCCGCAGAGCACCGGCGAATGACGCGCGCGCGCGGCTTCACGCTGATCGAGTTGCTCATCGCGATGGCGGTGCTCGCGGTGATGGCGGCACTCGCGTACGGCGGTCTGAATGGCCTGATCCGTCAATTCCAGCAGACCGACGAACAGGTCACACGCATGGTCGCACTGCAACGCACGCTCGTGATGCTGAGCAATGACTTGCTGCAAGTGCAGCCGCGTTCAGTGCGTGAAGAGTTTCACGGCGACCGCGCAGGCGCGCTGGTCGCCGAAGACGTCGCCGACTTCCCGCTTGCGTTCACGCGTGGCGGTTGGAGTAACCCGGCGCAGCGGCGGCGCGCGACCCTTCAGCGCGTCGGTTGGCGACTGCACGACGGCCGCGTCGAGCGCGCCCACTGGCAACTCGTCGACCGCGCGCAAGGCCAAATTCCAGTCATTACGCCGCTCGTCGACGGCGTCGAGGCGTTGACATGGCGCTTCCGCACGCACGACGGCCAGTGGCTGGAACTCTGGCCGCCCGCCGAGCAAGAACAAATCTCGCCGTCGTCGCTGCCGACCGCAGTCGAAATCACGCTCGAACTCGAGACCGGCGAGGAAATCCTGCGGGTGTTTGCACTCGATGGTTAAGCAACGCGGCGTCGCACTCATCATGGCGCTCCTCATCCTTGCGCTCGCCGCGATTGTCGCGATTGCAATCGTCGCGCGCTCCGAAGCGGAGTTCCGCCGTACCGAGCTCATGCTGCACGGCGACCAGGCGATGCAGTACGTCCTTGGCGCGGAGCACTGGGTGATGCAGATTCTTCGGCGCGATCGCCAGGAGTCCAATGTTGATACGTTCGGCGAACCGTGGGCGGTCGAACTGCCGCCGCTGCCGGTCGATGGTGGCGTCGTCACCGGCCGGCTCGAGGACCTCAACGGACGATTCAACCTCGCGAATCTCATAACGGACGACGGCGCGGTGAGCCCGCCCGACGTCGCGCAGCTGCGCCGGCTGCTGGCCGCGCTCGGCGTCGACGACCAAATTGCGGTCGCGGCGCTTGTCGATTTCATCGACCTCGACGGGCAAACGACGATGCCGGACGGCGCCGAGGACGCCGTGTACCTCGGCATGGACCCGCCGCACCGTGCGGCGAACCGTCCTCCAGTCACGCTCAGCGAGATCGCGTTGCTGCCCGCGTTCGACCAGGCGTTGCTGCCCGTGCTCGCACCACACCTCGTCGCATTGCCCCACCGCACCGCGCTCAACGTAAACACGCTGACCGCACCCGTTTTGATGTCGCTCGCCGAGGGTGTTACGGCGGGCCACGCGGAGGGGCTGACTGAAGCTTACCGGGCCGAGGGCTACGCCTCGCTGGAGCAGTTCCGGGACGCGATCGGTGCGCCGATCGAGCCCGGTCTCGAAGTCGGCCTTCAAAGCAACTGGTACCGGCTCACAGTGCACGTCAACATTGGCAGCACGACCCTCACGATGTACAGTCTCTTGGAACGTTCTGCGCAGGGCCCGACCCGGGTCGTCGCACGCCAGCAAACCCCGTGGTAATGAATGAACTACTGATAATCAGGCTCGGCCACGATGCCGCCGCGGAAGCCAGTTGGGCACCTGCGGATGCGTCCGGGCGCTTGCTCGGTACGACGCAGCGCGGCCCGCTGACCGCTGCGGTCGGCATGGCGCGTGACCGCCGGATCGTCGCGCTCGTGCCTGCCGAACAACTGATGCTCACCGAAGTCAACGTTCCCGGCTTGCGCGGCCCGCGTTTGCGCCAGGCAATCCCCTTTGCGCTCGAAGACCGACTCGCGACCGACGTCGACGAAGTCCATTGCGCCATCGGCGCAACAGCGGCCGACGGCAAGTACCAGGTCGCCGTGGTCGAGCACCACCTCATGCAGGCTTGGCTCGATGCGTTTCGCGATGCGGGGCTTACCGTCACCGCGGTCGTCCCGGATTGCCTTGCGTTGCCGTGGAGCGGCGACGGCGAGGTGACCGTTGCCATCACGCAAACGCGTGCACTCGTCCGCGACGGCGAGGCGCGCGGATTCTCGTGCGAGCGCGACTTGCTCGAGCCGATGCTCACCGGCCGCGTGGACGCACTCCCCGCGACGCGCGTCGGGACCGTCGAGAACGCGCCGGTGCCACCCGTTTTGTCCGCGACACCGGTCACGGCGCTGCATGAGGGTCTGCTCGCGTGGCTCGCCCCACAGGCGGCTGCCCCGTCCCTCGACCTCCTGCAGGGCCGCTACGCGCCGAAACATCGCCGCGCCGAGGCATTGGGCCGCTGGCGCTTGCCGACGGCCCTTGCGGCCGCATGGCTCGTTCTTGTGGTCGGGACGTGGTTGCTGGAATACCGCGCCGTCGCCGCAGAGCATGGCCGCCTGCAGGCCGAAATCAGCGAAATTTTCAGCAGCGTGATCACCGACGAGCCGATGGTTGATCCCCGCCTGCAAATCGAACGCAGGCTCGGCGGCGGCGTCGCGGATGCCGAGCTCCTCCGCTTGCTTGCGGCGGTCGCCGACGGCGCGGCGCGGGTCGACGGCATTGAAATCACCGGACTTACGTATCGCCCCGGTCAGCTCGACGTCGCGGTCGCCGCACGCACAGTCGGCGGGCTCGATCAGTTGCGCGACAGCGTGCTCGCCGCCGGGCCTGTCGATGTCTCGATCGACTCCGCGTCGAGCCAGGGCGACGACGTCGAGGGTCGTCTGCAGGTCCGGGGTGGTGCGCGATGAAAACGTGGTTCCTCGGCCTCGCTCCCCGTGAACGACTGTTGCTTGGCGGCGGCGCTATCGTCGTCGCGCTGCTGCTCGCGTACCTGCTCGTGATTGAGCCGCTGCAACAGCGTCGTGCAGTGCTCGAGCGCGGCGTCGTCGCGCAGCGCGAGTTGCTCGCGTGGATGCGTGATGCGGTTGTCCCGTTGCGCGGCAGCACGACGACGCCGGCGGACAGTCAGGGACAGTCGCTGTTCGCGGTCGTGGATCGCAGCGCCCGCGCGACCGTGCTCGCCGGCGCGTTGCAGCGCGTGCAGCCCGAAGGCCAGGGCAATGTGCGCGTCTGGTTCGAGGATGCGCCGTTCGATGACCTCGTGCGGTGGGTCGCAACGCTACAGCGCGAGCATGGCATCACGGTGAACACGCTGTCCGTTGAACGCGCCGACACGGCCGGCCTCGTCAACGCCCGGGTGACGCTGGAGCGCGGACCTTGAGCCGCGCCACGGCGGCGCTGGTCGCCGTCCTTGTCCTTGCATTTATTGCCTTCCTGCTCGCACGCGCGCCGGCGACGATGGTGTCGCAGGCGGCGATGGACGCGGCGCCAGCCCTCACGCTCGACGGCGTTTCCGGCACCGCGTGGCGCGGTCGCGCCGCGCATGTTCGCTGGCGAGGCATCCCGCTTGGCCGCGTCGAATGGCGCCTCTCCGCGTTCGCGCTGCTCGGGGGTACTGCGCGCGCGGTCGTCGATGTCGACGGCGCCGAACTCACGCTCGACGCGGTCGTTTCGCGCAGCCTGTTCGGCAATCTTTTGCAGATTACGGGTGCAGACGGTTCAACGCCCCTCGCCTTTTTGTCGCGCGTGAGTGGCGCGCGCGGACCGCTGGATGGCACTGTCGTGCTCGACGATGTGTCGCTGGCTATCGACGGCAATCAGGTCGTCGCCGCAGAAGGTCGCGCTGTGCTACGGGACACGGTCGTCACGCTGCAGCAACGCGCGGAACTGGGCGCGTTCACGCTCAACTTGAGTGCACATGATGGTTGGTTGCAGGGCGAAGTCAGCGATGACGGGGGGCCGCTTGGCATCGCGGGCTTCGTGCGCGCTGCGCCAGACCGTCGTTGGGAACTCGACGCGCGGGTGCGTGCACGCGACCGAACGGGCAACCTGGCGTTGGTACTGTCGCTGCTCGGCACGCCGACCGACGACGGCTTTCACCCGCTCAAACTGTCGGGCCGCTACTGAGTCGGCAGCCGCGGGAAGCCCTCGATCGAGCCCATCTCTTCCCGGTCGCGCTTCACGGCAGCGCCGCTTAATGCATAGTGATACAGCAGGCTGCCGAGCGCGACGAGGGAGTCGATGTGTGTTCGTTCCCAACCGTGCGTCGCATCGGTCCCGAAGCACAGCAGTGCCGTACGGATGTCGTTGCCCGCCTCGATCGCCGATGCGCTGTCTGAATGGTAAAAGCGAAACACGTCTCGCCGGTGCGCGATTTCGTGCGTTTCGCACAGGCGTAGCAGCTTGTGCGACAAGTGATAGTCGAACGGCCCGTCCGAATCCATCATCGCGACGCTCACACAAAATTCGCTCGAATTCTGTCCGGGCGCGCTCGGTGCAGTGTCGATCGTGACCATCTCCGCGACGTCGCGGTGCAGGATGTGCGACGCGCCGGATCCGACCTCCTCCGAAATCGTGAACAGCAGATGGCAGTCAAGCGGCAGCTCCTCGCCGCTCGCGATTAGCGCTTTCGCAACGGCGAGCACCGTGGCGACGCCGGCCTTGTCGTCGAGGTGTCGCGAGTTGATGAACCCTGATTCGCTGAGTTCGGGTTGGGGGTCCACCGCGATGAAATCACCGACTCGAAAGCCGAGCGCCGTAAGGTCCTCGATCGACGCGCAGGGTTCATCAACGCGCAGTTCGAGGTTCTCCCACGACGTCGCTTGGGTGTCCACCTCTTCGTTGTAGGTGTGCCCCGAGGCCTTGGTGGGAAGCAGTGTTCCGCGCTTCGGACTGTCGTCGGTGAATACCGTCACGCGCGCGCCCGCCGCAAAACGGCTCGACCAGGTTCCGATGGACATGACTTCGAGGCGGCCATTGGGCAGCAGCCGCTTGACCATCGCGCCGATCGTATCCAAATGCGCGACGATTGCACGGTCTGGCGACGAGACCTTTCCTTTCAGGTCGGCGCGGATGGCGCCGCGGCGCGTAATTTCGTACGGGATACCGAGCGCATCGAGCTGCGCGCAGGTATAGCGAACGGCCTCGTCGGTGAAGCCAGTGGGGCTCGGAATCGCGAGGAGCTCCAGCAGAGTCGCGCGAAGGTAATCGAGGTCAAGTTTTGGTTTTGCCACGCCGGGTCTCGCTGGTTGCGGATTGCGGAAATAACAGGTCCATAAAACGCTGCACGGTCGGTTGCGGCTCGTGATTCGCGAGCCCGGGACGCTCGTTTGCCTCGATGATGCAGTACGCCGCGCTATCAACGCGTTCGACGATAAAGTCGAGGCCCACCACGGGCATGTCCAGCGCACGCGCCGCTTCGCACGCTGCATCGTGGATTGAGCCGCTGAGCTTGT
>CAYXYM010000230.1:0-4299 GCA_964469285.1 uncultured Gammaproteobacteria bacterium
AGTTCGAGCGGAGACAGCGTGCGGGCATCGTCCAACTCGTGGAACGTGCCAGCAACCACGACCTCGCGGCCGTGGTCGTTCGTGGTTGTGTCAAACGTCCCGGCCGGCACGACCCAGGTGGCGACGAGCGCCGCCACCATCATTCCAAACAGTAGTACGAGGGTGTGCGGGACCCTTAAGGCGTTACCAACCACACTGGCGGCCCTGGTTCTGCGCCTCCAGGTAGCCCATCAGCGGCGCGAAGTAGTCGATGATCGCGGTCGCATCCATTTCGCGCGAGCCCGTCAGCTGCTCGAGCGCGTCCTGCCAAGGCATGCTCGAGCCGAGCGCGAGCATCGCCGACAGCTTCTCGCCCGCCTGCTCGCTGCCGTAAATCGAGCACTCATGCAGCGGCCCCTCGAACCCGGCGGCCTCGCAAAGCGAACGGTGGAACTGGAACTGCAGGATGTGCGCGAGGAAATAGCGCGTGTACGGGGTGTTGTTCGGCACGTGGAATTTCGCACCCGGATCGAAGTCCGCTTCACTGCGCTCGATCGGTGCCGCGACACCCTGGAACTGCTCACGCAGTTCCCACCACCGCGCGTTCAGCTGTTCCGACGTCGCAGTACCCGCGAACGCATCCCAGCGCCACTGGTCAACGACTTTGCTGAACGGAAGGAACGCGATTTTGGCGAGCGCGAGCTTCATCTGCTGGTTCACCACCGCTTCGTCGCTCGGGGTGTACTCGCCAATCAGCCCGATTTCCTGCAGGTAGCCCGGCGTCAGCGAGAGCTCGAGCGTATCGCCGATGCCCTCGTGGAAGCCGTCGTGTGCGCCGGCTTGGTAGAGGTACGGCTGATGATTGTAGGCAAGGTCGTAATACAGGTGGCCGAGCTCGTGGTAAATCGTGGTGAGCATTTCCTTGGTCGGCTCGATGCACATTTTGATGCGCACGTCGCCCTGCAGGTCGATGTCCCACGCGCTCGCATGGCACTGCACGTCACGGTCCCGCGGCTTCGTGAACATCGAGCGTTCCCAGAAGGACTCCGGCAGCCGGCCCATGCCGAGCGACACGAAGAAATCCTCCGCGAGCTTGGTCATGCGCGCCGCGTCGTAATCCTGGGCCTCGAGTGCCGCGTCAACGTCAAGGTCGCTGACGCCCTGGTACGGCTCGAGCAACGGATACAGGTTGTCCCAACTCTGCGCCCACATGTTGCCGAGCAGGTGCGCGGGGATCGGGCCGTCCGCCGGTACGCGGTCACCGTACTGCTCATGCAGCGTCGCGCGCACATGGCAATGCAGCTGGTCATACAGCGGCTTCACTTGCGTCCAAAGGCGGTCGGCCTCGTCATAGAACGCGTCGGCGTCCATGTCGTACGCCGAGCGCCACAGGTGCCCCGTGTCGCGGAAGCCGAGTTCCTGCGCGCCCTCGTTCGTGAGTTCGATGAAACGCTTGTAGTCCTCGCGCATCGCCGGCGACACCGTACGCCAACCCTGCCAAGCTTCCAACTGCGCGTCGTAGTCGCGGTTCTCCGCGAGCACACGCTCAAGCTCCGGCAGGGTCCGGCAGCTGTCCTCGCCATCCGGGCAGTACTTGCCACTGCCGTAGACGGCGCGCATGCGAGACACGATTTCCGCGAGCTCCTGCTGCTTCGCGCCATCACGCGGCGCCGGCAGCGAGCTACCGACCTGCAGCAGCCGCAACATGCGTGCGACATCGCCGGACTGTTCTTGGCCGACATAGCGCTTGCTGTCTTCAATCGCATTCGAGACCCAAGCGAGTTGCTCCGCCGTGGATGCCGATGCGAGCGCGTTCGTGTCCGGCGTGATGTACGTCGCCGCGATCCACGCGGTGCGTGCATGGTGCGGATGAACCGCGGTCAGCTCGTCGTTCAGACGCTCGACAAACGCGTCCGCGCTTTCGTCGACGGACGGCGCCGCCGCGTTGCCGTCCCTATCGCCGTCCATACAACCGACGAGCGCGAGCGCCGCGACCGAACCAAACACCATTTTCATATCGATCATGTTCATCACCTTTATCGGACACCGGCCATCAAGTGCTTGATCGGCTTCATTAGCAGAATGAGCAGCAGGCCACCGCCCGCCGACGTCAGGAATATCTGCATGTACACGGCTGGCATGTCGGCGATCCCCTCGCCCGCCGTCGCCTCGCCCGCGAGCAGGCCCGCCACGAGGTTGCCAAGCGCCGCACCGACGAACCAGATGCCCATCATCTGGGACTTGTAATTCTTCGGCGCGAGCTTCGTGGTCGCGGACAGACCGACCGGCGACAGCGTGAGTTCGCCCATCGTGTGCAGCAGATAAGTCGAGATCAGCCACCAAGGCAGCGCGTCGTTACCTGCCAGTACGTATTGCGCGCCGAAGTACATCGTCAGGAAGCCAAAGCCCATCACGATGAGTCCGAGGCCGAACTTCACCGGCAGCGACGGCTCCATCATGCGGCGCGCGAGTGCAACCCAGAACCATGCATACAGGGGCGCCAGCGCGATGATGAACATCGCGTTCAATGACTGGTAGAAGCCGGCCGGGTGCACGCCGTCCGGGAACAGCCCGCCGAGGAAGCTGCGGTCCGTATGGTCGAACGCGAAGATGTTCAGCGACGATCCCGACTGCTCGAAGCCGGCCCAGAACAACGCGGCCGCGCAGAACAGCACGATGATGACCACCGTGCGTTTCTTCTCGTCGGTGGTCAGATCGCCGAGGGTGAAAATGTGCAGGAAGAACAGCGCGACCATGCCGACGATGACGTAAGTCGCCGAGCGGGCAATCACCTGCGGGTCGAGCACAAACGTCCCGTTCAGCGCGAGCGCGACGAACACGAACAGGCCCGTGAGCAGCGTGCCGATAATCGTCCACGACTTGCGAGCGAACGCACGTTGGATGACCGGGTCTGGATTGGCGTGCGGCGGGTGCAGGCCGGCATCACCGAGATGGTGGCGGGTCAGGCGGAACTGGAGCAGGCCGAAGAACATACCGACGCCGGCGGCCGCAAAACCGTAATGCCAGTTGATCTGCTCGCCGAGGAATGAGCACACCAGTGGGCCGAGGAACGCGCCCAGGTTGATGCCCATATAGAAAATCGTGAAGCCCGCGTCGCGCCGCGCGCCGCCCTCCGGATACAACTCGCCGACCACCGAGCTCACGGTCGGTTTCAGCATGCCGGTGCCCAGGACCACGAACAGCAAACCCAGGTAGAACGACCATGTCGCTGGGATGGCCAGCGTGAAATGGCCGATCATGATGGTGATGCCGCCATACCAGATCGAGCGCTGCATGCCGATCAGCCGATCGGCAATCCAGCCGCCCGGCAACGCGACGATATACACCGCGGCGGTATAGATGCCGTAAATCGCGGTCGCGGTGGCATCGGTCATGCCCATTCCACCATTCGCGACCTGGTCGATCATGAACAGCACGAGCAGCGCCCGCATGCCGTAATAGGAGAATCGTTCCCACATTTCCGTGAAGAACAGGGTGTACAGCCCGCGCGGATGCTTCGTTTGGACCGTCGGATGCTCCGGCATCACGTTGGATTCGACCATGGATTCCCCTGAATGGTTGGGTAAAAGCCCCGATACTATTCACCGCGGCCGCAGGCCCCGTCAACCGCGGGTACGCCAGGGAACCTTTTTTGGGTCGCTGGGTCCGAGTATGCTTCCGCACTCACCGAGTGGAGACGCACCATGTATCGTTTATTGATCCTGCTTGTGGCAGCCGCGGCCGTTTCATTGGGCGCCTGCACGGCGCCGGAGTCCCGGACCGCCGAATCGAAGGTCGATGGAGACGACCGCATGTTCGACATGCCGTATGAGATGCGCGATCTTTCGAATGGCCTGCGGGTCATCGTGGTTCCGACCGACTACCCGGACATCGTGACGCTGCAGATTCCGGTCGCGACCGGTTCCCGCAATGAGGTCGAGCCTGGTAAATCCGGTTTCGCTCACTTCTTCGAACACATGATGTTCCGCGGCACCGAGCAGTATCCGCCGGACGAGTACGGCCGCATCCTGAAGAACGCCGGCGCCGACCAGAACGCCTACACGTCGGACGACCTCACGAACTACCACATCACGTTCACGAAGGCCGACCTCAAAAAGATGCTCGAGCTCGAGGCCGACCGCTTCCAGAACCTGTCGTACAGCGAAGAGCTGTTCCGGACCGAGGCGCAGGCGGTCAAGGGTGAGTACCTGAAAAATTACTCGAACCCGCTGTTGAAGATGCTGGAGACGATGCGTCGTAACCACTTCACCACGCACACCTACCGCCACACCACGATGGGCTTCTTCGAAGACATCGAGG
>CAYXYM010000231.1:0-3034 GCA_964469285.1 uncultured Gammaproteobacteria bacterium
GGCGGCCGGCGCACCGACACGGTGTGCAGCCTCACGCCTTGCTTGTCGTAGACGGGCGGCTTGAACTCGGCGACGACGATCAGCGTCGGGCCGCGCGTGTTGAGGCGTGGGTCCATGCCGGACGTGTACTTGACGCCGCGCGTGAGCGTGAGGCGGATGTGTACGCCGTCGCGCATGGCGTTCGCAGCGAGCGTCTTGCGGATGTCGTCGATGATTCGTTCGCGCGGTGGGATGTCGGCGAACGCGATTGCGCGCGCGGAGCGCTCGAGCCGGTCGAGGTGCTCGTCGAGCGCGAAAATGCGTCCGTCATATACACGCAGACCTTCCCAGACACCGTCGCCGCCCTGTACGACCGAATCGAACACGTTGATTGCAGGTTCGTCGCGGTGTCGTAGCACCCCATCGACGCAGACTTGTAGGTCCTTGTTACGTGGGTCGTATGGCTGCTTCATGGAGCTGACGGTAAATATCGAGGCATTCCGCGTACAGGCCTTGCAGCGGTGACGGTACTTCGGCGGTCTCTTCGCGTTGCGCCGAGAAGCCCGTCGTCTGCGCGACCTTGTCGGACCACTCGCCCGCCCAGGCCCCATCGGTGTCGCGCAGGCCGGGCTTCCACGCCAGCATGGCGGGGTCGAACGGCAGGCCGAGCGCGGTACACAGTTTCGTCAACATGCCGCGCGGGTCGCGCAGCACGTCGTTGCCATCGATGACGGGTGGATTGATGCCGAGATCGCCGCGAATGCGTTCGAACAGCGCGAGCTGTTGCGGCAGGCCGGTGTCCGCGAGCGTCGGCTCGGGGATGAACTCGGTCAATGACACCAACATCGCGGACGGCTCACGGATCAGGAAGGCATGGGTGACGTCATCGAGCCAATCGCGGCCGACGTCACCGACGAGGTGGTGTGTCATGTGTTTCTGATACCAGACCGGCTTATCGTTCGGAATCGGACCGATCAGCCACTCCGTGACTTTCCGCCAATCGGATTCGTGTGCCGCAAGCGTTTTTTCGCGCGCCGGGTGGTCGAGGCCGGTCGCCGCGAGGTAGTGCGCGTAGAGCGGCTCGTCGGTCACGAACGTGTCAGCGCGGCTGCCCCAGCTGCGCATCATTGCGGTCGAGATGTTCCGGGGCCCTGACCACATCGCTATTCGGGTAGACATCGCGGGATAATAACAGGCGTGATTGTTCACTTGGACATGGACGCGTTCTACGCGTCGGTCGAAATCCGCGAGCGCCCCGAACTCGCTGACCTGCCGGTCGTCGTCGGCGGCGTACAACGCGGCGTCGTAGCAGCGGCGAGCTACGCTGCGCGGCGCTTCGGCATCCACTCCGCGATGCCGATGGCCACTGCGATGAAGCGGTGCCCGGACCTCGTCGTGTTACCGGTGCGCATGGCGCTGTACGCGGCAGAATCGCGCAAGATCATGGCCATCATCGAGCGGTATACGCCGCTGATCGAGCCGCTGTCGCTCGATGAGGCGTTCGTGGATCTGCGCGGGAGCGTGAAATTATTCGGGTCGGTGCCCGAGGTCGCGCGGCGCATCAAGCGCGAGATTCGTGATGAACTCGGTCTTGTCGCTTCGATCGGCGTCGCGCCGGTGAAGTTCGCGGCGAAAATCGCCTCCGACCTCGGCAAGCCTGACGGCTTCCTCGTCGTCGAGCCGGACGGCCTGCGCGCATTCCTCGACCCGTTACCGGTATCGCGCCTGTGGGGTGTCGGCAAGGTCGGCGAGAAAACCATGCACGCGCTCGGCCTCAGGACCATCGCCGACGTCGCAGCCCAGGACGACGCATCATTGGAGCGTCGTTTCGGCAAGCACGGGCTGCATCTGCTCGCGCTCGCGCGCGGCATCGACCCGCGCGGCGTCGAACCCGACCGCGAGACGAAGTCGGTCTCGAACGAAACGACGTTCGCGGCCGACATCACCGACCGCGACGCGTTACGCGCCATCGTGCTGCAACTCGCCGAGCAAGTCGCGTGGCGGCTGCGAAACCATGCCCTCGAGGGCCGCACCGTGCAGATCAAGGCGCGGTATTCGGATTTCGCGACGGTCACGCGCGCGCAGACGCTGTCTGCACCGACCGCGTCGACCGATGCCATCTGGGAGGCCGCAGCGGCGCTGCTCGACAAGCTCCCGCGGCCCGGTCAGCCGCTGCGGCTGCTTGGTGTCGGCGTGAGCGGCTTCGGCGCCGCGCCCGATACGCAGGCCGATTTGTTCGGCGACGCTGCGGTGCCGAAGCGCGTCGACGAGGTCGCCGACCGCATCAAAGAGAAGTTCGGCGCGGCTGCCGTCAAGCGCGCGACGACGCTAAAGCGCTAGCGGTTGAAGTGGTCGGCGATGACCTGCGCGACGCAGCAGGTCAGCTTCTTGCCCGTCGGAATGTGCAGGAATTCATTCGGGCCGTGCGCGTTCGAGTGCGGGCCGAGCACGCCGGTGATCATGAATTGCGCTTCGGGAAACTTCTGCCCGAGCATGCCCATGAACGGGATGCTGCCGCCTTCGCCCATGTACATCGCCCCCTGGCCAAAGTAGGTGTTCGACGCGGCGTCCATCGATTTCGCGAGCCACGGTGCGACCGCGGGTGCATTCCAGCCGTCTCCGGCTTGTTCGGGCTCGAACAACACGCGCGCGCCGTACGGCGGCTCGGTCTCGAACAGATTTTTCAGGAGTGCGCTCGCCTTGCGTGGGTCTACGGTCGGCGGTAAGCGCAGCGATACTTTCACGGCGGTACGCGGGCGTAGGACGTTGCCGGCGTTCGCGAGCGCGGGCAGACCATCGGCGCCCGTTACCGACAAAGCGGGACGCCACGTCCGGTTCAGCACGAGTTCCTCGATCCGGTCGTTCATCGGCCGCACGCTGTCGACGAACGGGAACTTCGCGAACACCTGCTCGCCGAGCGTCTTCGCGGCCTTACGCGCCTGTTCGACGCGTTCCTTCGGAATCTCCGCGTGCAGCTCTTCCGGCAGGATGCGACCCGAGGTCTCGTCCTCGAGGCGCGACAACAGCTCGCGCACCACGCGGAAGCTCGATGGCA
>CAYXYM010000232.1:0-3058 GCA_964469285.1 uncultured Gammaproteobacteria bacterium
CTTCTCTACGGCGTACTGACGACTTGCTACAGTCGGCCGCATCATCCCGACGCAGCGAGCAGCGCGGTGCTCGATGCGTGCGCGGACATCACTGCGAAGATTGTCGCGGCAAACGAAATCGAAGGGATGATGGAAGCGTCGATGAGTGCACGCTCCACGGCCACGACCTCCGCGGTGGCACGCGCGACCGCGATTGTAGACGCGTTGCTACCAATCTGTGAGACCGCGCCGTCGCTTGAGTTGCTTCAAGAGGCGAATGAGAAGCTCGCAGTCATCGTGAAGGAGTTGAAGGTCCGCGCGCGTAGCCAAGGGCCGCGACCGGAAGACGTCGAGCCGATGAGTCATATCCACTGCGCATGAGGTATGCTTGGGCGCATGAAACTAATGCGTCTTGAAACCGTGCTGGATGAGGACTGCGGCCTCTATTACCTTGAGTTCTACCTGCCGGAAGATGCGACCGAACCGTCGTTTCGCTCCGCGCGCATGTATCCAACGCCGGAAGAGGCGGAGGCAGGGGCGTTCAAAATGATTCGTCGCGCGCTAGAAACGATCAACTAGCCCGGCATCCCAGTTTTCCAATGCCCACGCCCATACGGCGTCCGGGCCTGCCGTTGCGAGCGACTCAGACGGCTGCTGGCCGAGGAAGCGCAGCGCCGAGACCAGGGCTGCCGCCTCGTGGCCCGCACCGAGTGGCACCGCCGCGAGGCTCTTCGACAATTTCCGTCCATCCTCCGCGAGCACAATCGGCAGGTGGACGTATGTTGGCGTCGGATAGCCGAGCAGGCGCTGCAGATGCCGCTGGCGGCTCGTCGAGCCAATGAGGTCAGCACCGCGCACGACCTCGGTGACACCGAGCGCTGCATCATCGACGACCACCGCGAGCTGGTAAGCCCAGTAGCCATCCGCGCGGCGAATCACGAAGTCCCCAATTTCCTGCTCGAGCACGCCGTCCGTGCGGACCCGCCACGCGCGCCCTTCCTTGCCGTCGGGCAGGCCCGCGCGACAAGTGCCGGGATACACCAGACCCTCGATGCCCGTGAGGGCGCTGTCCGCAATTTCCTTACGCGTGCAGGCGCAACGATACGCATGACCCGCGTCAATCAGGAAATCGAGCGCGGCCTGATAGCGGTCGCCGTATTGCGATTGATACTCGACCGAGCCGTCCCAACGGAAGCCGAAGCGCTCGAGTGTGGTCAGGATGCTCGCGACCGCGCCCGGCGCTTCGCGCGGCGGATCGAGGTCTTCAATGCGGAGGTACCACTTGCCAGCGTGCGATTTCGCTTGCAGATAGCTGCCGACGGCCGCGACGAGCGAACCGAAATGCAGGGGTCCCGTAGGGGAGGGTGCGAACCGGCCGACGTAAGGGGTGGCGTCAGCCACCCATCTGCTTCTCGCGGATCTCGTCGAGCGTCTTGCAGTCGATGCACTGGGTCGCGGTCGGGCGGGCCTCCAGTCGGCGCACGCCGATCTCGACGCCACACGTATCACACCAGCCGTATTCGTCGGCGTCGATGGCCGCGAGCGCTTCGTCGATTTTCTTGATGAGCTTGCGTTCGCGGTCGCGCGTGCGCAGCTCAAGGCTGAATTCGGATTCCTGCGTCGCGCGGTCGTTCGGATCGGGAAAGTTCGCCGCTTCATCCTGCATGTGGTGCACGGTGCGGTCGACTTCTTCCATGAGCTCCAGTTTCCACGAGAGCAACGAGCCGCGGAAGTGCAACTTCATCTCGTCGCTCATGTAGTCCTCGCCCTTTTTCTGCTGATAGGGCGCGCGCTTCTCGGTCGGGCCGCTGGCGGCGGCTGTGGTCGCGGCAGCGGAACGTTTCTTCTTCGCGGGTGCTTTCTTCGGCGCGACCTTTTTCGCCTTCGCGGTTTTTTTCGGCGCCGCGGTCTTTGCGGTCGCTCTCGCTGGGGTTTTCTTTTTGACCGCGGCCTTCTTAGCGGTCTTCTTGCTGGCGGGCATTCGCACGCTCCGTTGATGAATTCGGATTAAATAAGGGGCGGATATATACCCTAAATCGCGGTGCCGGCGCAACCAGTGAATTTCTTGCGCGTGGCGCAAGTCGTGTCAATCGCGGCGCAAAGGCGCCGCTCCCACACCGCGGGCTATTGTCGGCGTCCTTAGGGAAGCTCAATGGCCGCGGGGGCTTGCCAGCCGGGTTTGCGGTGTTCTGCGACCACGGTTGTGTAAATGCCGCCGCGCACGTTGAATTCCGCGGTCAGACGCATGAAGCGCGGCGCGGTGGCGGTCACAAGGTCCGCGAGGATCTGATTGGTCACGGCTTCGTGGAACGCGCCCTCGTCGCGGAAGCTCCACACATACAACTTCAATGACTTGAGCTCGACGCAGGTCCGGTCCGGGACATATTCGAGGCGCAGTTCCGCGAAATCCGGTTGCCCTGTTTTCGGGCACAGGCATGTGAATTCGGGCACGTCGATGCGGACCGTGTAGTCCCGGTCGGGGTTCGGATTCTCGAAGGTTTCGAGCTCGCGACTTGGTGCGGCTGGCATCCCGATACTTTACACTACCGGCCCATGCAATTGAGCAAAATAAAGCTGTCGGGGTTTAAGTCGTTCGTTGATCCAATCACGGTTCCGTTCCCTGGCCAGCTCATCGGCATCGTGGGTCCGAACGGATGCGGCAAGTCGAACATCATCGACGCAGTTCGCTGGGTGATGGGCGAGGGTTCGGCAAAGACGCTGCGTGGCGAATCGATGGCGGACGTCATCTTCAACGGCTCGGTCGGGCGCAAGCCGGTCGGCAACGCGTCGGTCGAACTCGTGTTCGACAACTCCGACGGTGGGCTCGGCGGTCAGTATGCAGGCTACGCGGAAATCGCGATCAAGCGCGTCGTCTCGCGCGACGGCACGTCAAATTATTTCCTGAACAATACGCGTTGCCGCCGCAAGGACATCACCGACATTTTCCTCGGCACCGGGCTCGGTCCACGCAGCTACTCCATTATTGAGCAGGGGATGATCTCGCGTTTGATTGAGGCGCGGCCTGAGGACCTTCGTGTATTCCTTGAGGAAGCCGCCGGCATCTCCAAGTACAAAGAGC
>CAYXYM010000233.1:0-4496 GCA_964469285.1 uncultured Gammaproteobacteria bacterium
GCGCCTTCGCGCCGCGATCAATTAGGAATTACCGATACGCGCGAGCTTGCCGCCGCGGTTCTCGCGGTAGAACGACCTCAGTTCCTCGACGAACCCCGCGCGGCGGCGCTCGAGATACTCGCGCTGCAGATCGAGGCAATAACGCCCGGCGTAGCGGTTCGCGTCGTGGTAGCGCTCGCGCAATTCCGACGCGAGCCTTTCGTCGACATGCGTCGCGTCGAACAGCAGCCGGTGCAGCGCACGCGGACTGCCGCCGCGCTGGCGCTGCCAGGTCAGCGCGGTCAGCGTGAACTTGTCGACCTCCCCCTGCAGTTCGAGCTCAAGCGGCGTCACGCTGCGATTCCGCGCAGCATTCCAGGTCAGGTAAACGAAATGGCTGACGCCCTCTACGAGGCTCCAAAAGTCGGCGAGGTTACCGTCGCCGAGTTCGTGGTACGGCGACGCACGCGCCAGGCGCTCGAGCAGTGCCCCATCGAGAAACAACGACAGCTCCAGGTCGCCGCCTTCCTCGCGCACCAGCAACGATTCGTCGGTGTCAGACCAACCGTCGCCGTGCAGGATGCGCGCGAGCGCTGGGTCGTCGAGTAGAAAAGCCTCGGCGGCATGCGGCGCCGCGATGCCATACAAGCGTTCGATCTGCCGCTGCGTGCGCCGCAGCAGCGTGTCGGCGTCAGTGCTGCGTTCTGCTGCAGACATTGAAGCTCGGCACGATGCCCAGCCCGTTCAAGGCACGCTGCGCGCGTTTGCTGCCCGTGCTCAGATACAGATCGTAGAGCCGCAGCACGTCGCGCTCGTTGAATACCCGGGACTGCTGCGCGACTTCGGCGATCGCTTCGACGCACTGAAAAAACTTCGCGGAGAGCTCACTGAACACCGAGTGAAGCGCTTGCTCACGCATCGTGCGTGGCGGTAAGCCCGATAGCGTGTCGTACGCGCCGCCGCCCATTCGCGCGTAATAGTCGACGTCGACTGCGCGTCGCGCGAGGCTGTCCTGGAAAAAGCCGGAGATGAACAAAGACACGTCGCCGAGCCGCTGCAACGCGTGGTGCCGCGCATGCGCACTCGGCGTCTCCAGCGCATCGGCGAGCATGATTGCGAGCGGTTTGAGGCCGTAGCCGTCGCGCGTGACTTCGTAGAGATTCTCCGCGCGTGCGAAACACGACAGCAGGTTCACCATGTAATGCTCGGTTGCAGGATCCATCGACACTTGCTGTTTCTGCAGCGCCGTCCCCAATGAGTCCCGAAACCACTCGTCAAGATTCGTGACCGCTTCTACCCTTCCCATGACCATGCCTCCATGCTGCCCATGGCTCAAAACTAGTCGCTGTCAACGGAATGCGCAACGGGCTGGATTTCTGCAATGACAGGCATAGAATGGATGGTTCTGCAAAGGGACAGACCCCTATTGAAGGGGCCGTACACACCCTACTATCGTTTCCCTGTCACGGATGACACACAACGGAGGGAACCGATATGTCTCGCGATACATTCCGCAGGAGATTCCTGCATCCAATCATGTGGCTTGCAACCGCATCGTTCGTCACCACCGCCAGCGCCGCCGGCGCCGGTCCGTTCGCGCCGTACAACCCTGAATTGCCTTCGCGCTTCGGCGTCGTTCAGCTTGAGGTGCTCGACCACTCAGACGACCAGTTGGTCGTACAGGCGCTCGACGACGACGGCGACGTTGTCGGTACATTCGACCTGCGCCTGTCGGCGACCGAGTCCGCGTTCCGCGTCTACACCGACCGGACCGACTGGGCGCTTGAAATCAGCACGACGGAACCGTTCGACTCGGCGGCCGGTGAAGTGTACTCAGGCAGCCTGCTCGTCACGCACACGCGCGACGGCGTCGTGACATCTGAAGTTCTTGCAACCGGCACGATGCTCGGCGACCAACCGACCGACGTGCAGATTACCGATCTTCAGGCGGCGCCGGCCGACGACACGCACAAGGGCAAAGGCAAGGCGAAGAAAGACGCCGACGCCGAGCAATGCGACACCGAACGCTTTGGCGGTCTCGACGCCTACGACGCCGCGCTGTACACGGCGGTCATCACCGACGAGTCGCTGGCGGCGTACCGTCCGCGCTTCTTTGCGCCGGCTGCGTCCGATTCGGTGTCGGCATCGCTTGGCACGACGCTCGATGGCGGCAGCTCGATCGACGGCTGCACACAGCGTGACCACGAGACGTGCGCGGCAATCTGTGCGATTGCGGTCGTGTGCGGGATCGCCGGTTGCGGCGGCGGCGTCGGCTGCTTCACGTGCATCGCCGCGGCGTACCAGTGCGGGAATTGCCTTGGGAAGATTGCGACGGGTTGCACACAAATGTACTAGAGGGGTCACTATGAACAAGATGATTTGGTGGGGTTTGCTTGGTCTGGCTGCCGCGGCGGGTGTCGCGGCAGCCCTGTTCTTCGCCGACGCGGCGCTGACCGACTGGTGGCTCGTGGTGTTCTGCCTTGCGGGCTTCGGCTTGCTGGTGCAGACGGCGTGGGAACTGCGTGGCGCCCAGCAACGGGCGAGCGGCGCGTTGCTTCAGGGTGCCGGAGCGGTGGCCGTCGTGGTCGCGCTGCTGATCGAGCCGGGCAGCACCATTGCCGCGGCCGCGTACCTGTTCGGCATCGGCGGCGTGGCGCTGTTCGGCGCGGGGGTGCTTCGGCAACGCACCGTGCAATAATCGGGCTCTACCCGCCGATGGGGGACGGCCCGATGCGCCATTCCGTGGTCCTGTTCTGCTCGTTGCTGTTTGCACTACCCGCGGCGGCAGCGCCGTCGCTGTTTCAGCCCGTGGACCTGTTCCAGTTGCAATGGGCGGCCGACGCGCAGATATCGCCCGACGGGAAGCGCGTCGCGTACGTACGCATCCGACCGGATGTCATGACCGACCGCTACCGCCAGGAGCTCTGGCTGGTGGGGACCGACGGCACCGGGCACCAGCCGCTCGCGACCGAGCGCGGCAACCACAGCACACCGCGCTGGTCGCCCGACGGAACCCGTGTCGCGTATGTAGGTACCGACGACGGGTCCGCGCAGCTGTATGTCCGATGGGTCGACAACGGGCGCGAAGCGCGCGTCGCGCAACTTCCGTTCGCGCCGTCATCCATTGAGTGGTCGCCGGACGGCGCCTGGCTCGCATACTCCGCGTTCGTGCCCGAATCGCCCGAGCCGTTCGTGCAGATGCCGCCCGCACCAAAGGGTGCCGAATGGGCGGAGCGCGCCCGCTACATCGACCGCCTCACTTACCGATTCGACGGGCGCGGTTTTCTGCAAACGGGCAACAGCCATGTGTTCGTCGTGCCGGCGCAGGGTGGCGCACCACGACAGCTCACCGAGGGGCCGTACGACCACCGTGGCGAACTCTCTTGGCTACCCGATGGCACGGCGCTCGTGCTCTCAGCGAACCGCAGCGAAGACCCCGAATTCATGCCGCGCGAAAGCGATATCTACCGCATCGACGTCTCGACGCGTGCGTTGACCCGGCTCACCGAACGCGTGGGTCCGGATGCGGCGCCGCAGGTGTCGCCGAACGGTCGCCACATCGCTTACCTGGGGTTCGACGACGCGACTCAGCCATACCAGCAGTCCGCTCTGTACGTGATGGACGCGGATGGAGACAACGTACGCGCGCTCGCAACCGATCTTGACCGATCGGTCGATGCCCTGGCGTGGGCGGCGAACGGTCGCGGCCTGTACTTCCAGTATGACGACCAAGGTAGGACCAAAATCGGCTACGCGGACCTCGCTGGACGCGTGCGCGAGGTCGTCGCGGGGTTGGCGGGTCCGTCCATCGGACGACCATACTCGGGAGGCAGCTTCAGCGTCGCGACCACCGGACAAATCGCGTTCGCCCAGGGCGACCCGCAACGGCCACCCGAAGTGGCGGTCGCCAATGCGCGCGGTGGCATCACGCGCCTGACGGCGCTCAACGACGCGCTGCTTGGCGCCCGCAATCTCGGTGGCATTGAGGAAATCTGGTTCGAGTCGTCGCATGACGGTCGCAGAATTCAGGGATGGATCATCAAGCCGCCGGAGTTCGATCCGGCACGCAAATATCCGCTGATTCTGGAAATCCACGGCGGCCCGTTCGCAAGCTACGGCCCCCGCTTTGCGGTCGAACTGCAAGCGTATGCCGCGGCCGGCCACGTGGTGCTCTACACGAATCCACGCGGCTCCACGAGCTACGGACAGGATTTCGCATCGCTAATCCATCACAACTATCCGGGCGAAGATCACGACGACCTGATGTCGGGCGTCGACGCGGTCGTCGCGCGCGGCTACATCGACACGGACCGCCTGTACATCACAGGCGGCTCTGGTGGCGGCGTGCTCACCGCGTGGGCGGTCGGAATGACCGACCGGTTCCACGCGGCAGTCGTCCAAAAACCGGTGATCAACTGGTACAGCTTCGCGTTCGTGACGGACATCCCGATAACCGCGACGCGCTACTGGTTCGGCGCGATGCCGTGGGAGAACGCCGAAGAGTTCCTTCGTCGCTC
>CAYXYM010000234.1:0-22074 GCA_964469285.1 uncultured Gammaproteobacteria bacterium
CTGGTTCATCGAATCCGACGTCAGGACCAGCCACATGACCGATTGCACGCTCGAGTCGGCCTTCTGCACCTCGGGCATGCTCGCTTCTGGTGGCAGGTTGTCGACGACACGGCTTACGCGGTCGCGGACGTCGTTCGCTGCGGAGTCTATGTCGCGGCCGAGGTTGAACTCGAGGCGGATGTTCGACTCCTCGTCCTCGCTGGTCGACGTCAGCTTCGCGATACCCTCGATGCCCGCGACCTGATCCTCGATCACCTGCGTGATCTGCGTCTCGATCACGTCCGCGGACGCACCTCGATACTCCACTTCGACCGACACGATCGGCGGGTCGATGTCCGGGTACTCGCGCACTGCGAGACGCTGAAAACTCATCACCCCGAGAATCACCAGCATGAGACTGATGACCGCGGCAAACACCGGCCGCTTAACCGAGATGTCCGACAGAATCACCGCAGCGGCTCCTGCCAGGGTCGCGCAGTGACCGCGGCGCCGTCGCGCACGTGCTGTGTGCCCTCGATGATTACAGGGTCGCCCTCGTTCGCGCCGGAGACGATTTCGGCGTAACCGGGCACGCGTCGTCCGACCTCGACCTCGGCCTCACGCACGACACCGCTTTCGACGATGAACAGGTACTGTCGGGCGCGGCGCGGCACGAGCGCCTGCTCCGGCACGAGCAATAGCGGCGTCGATGCGCGTAGCACGCGCACCGTCATGAACATGCCCGGCTTGAGCAGACCGAGTTCGTTGGGCAGCCGCGCGCGCACGCGCACCGCGCGTGTCTGCGGATCCACGCGCGAATCGAGCGTCTCGACAACGCCCTCGAACGCGACGTCCGGATACGCAGCGCTGCGCGCTGTTAGCGTCTGGCGCGGCTCGACACCGGCCATATGCGTCTCGGGTACGTCAAAATCCAGCAGGACGGTGCTGAGATCGTCGAGCGTCGTGATGACCGTGCCGGGGCTGACCAGCGCACCAAGACTCACGCGTCGCAGGCCAACTCGCCCCGCGAACGGCGCGCGGATACGGTGATCGGCGACGCGCGCTTCTGCGGCCGCGAGCGCCGCCTCGTTCGCGTTCATCTGTGCTTCCAACTGCTCAACCTGTGATTCGGATACGGCGCTGGTGCGCAGCAGTTCGCGCGAGCGCGTGTATTGCCCGCGGCTCTCGACCAGGGCGGCCTGTGCCGCCGCATAATCGGCGCGCGCCTCGCTGCTCTCGAGGTCAGCGAGTACGGTGCCCGCTTGGACGAACTCGCCCTCGCCGAAATGGATTTCTGTGATGACGTTGGTGACGCGAGCCGTGATATCGACCGACTCCGCGGCGCGGGTCGTGCCGAGCGCTTGGGTCTCGTCTGCGAATTCGCGGCGGAGCAGCGGCTGGACGAGCACCACGGGCGTGGCGCCCTGCTGTAAGCCGGCGGCGACAGGCTCATCGTCGCGACTGGTCCACCACCAGGTGAGTGCGACAATCAGGGCAAGGGCGATTACTACAATCAGTCTGCGCATTAGCTTGTCGATACTACACCATTAGATTGATTCTTAACCGCGAGCCGAGCCTGGACACGCCCCAGCCAGAGGGCGACGAAAATCCAAACTGCCGCCAACGGCGCGGCCGCGAATGCGATGCCGGTGAGTCCGAGCCCGAACCAACCGAGTGCCGCATAACCCCACGCGCCGACCTGGTCGCCGGCCCGATACACAAACGTGTCGATGAGGCTCTTGGCCTTGTACTTGTCCTCGCGGCTGACGACGGTGTACAGCGTCTCGCGCGCCGGGCGCGCGAGTGCGTAGTTGCCGGCGCGGCGCAGCACCTGGAACGCAACCAACACGAAGACGGTCGGCCACAGCCCCAGCCCGACGAACCCGACGAGGAACAGCGCCGGCAGGAACGCAAGCGTCGCACCGACACCGAACCACTGGATCACGCGGGCGGTGAAAAATACCTGCACGATAATCGTCAAGGTGTTTACGGCGAGATCGATACCGGCGAAAAATTGCGTGCGCGTCGTGCGGTCGTCGAAGTGTGTCGCGGCAATCTCTGCCTGCTGGAAATACAGCACGGTCGCGGCGACGGTGTACAGCAGCATGTACGCGCAGATTCCGAGCAGATAGGGCGAGCGCGACACGTGCGCGATGCCGGCGAGAATGCCGCCGCCGATTGGCGCCGCGTGCACGGCGGCCGTGGCCACGGCGTCCGTCCCGCGAAAGCGGCGCGCGCACTGTACTGCAGCTTCGAGCAGCACGACGGAAACGAGCAGCAGATTGACCGCACCGACAGCCGTCACGAGGAAGGTCGTGAGCGCGGCGCCGGCAATCGCACCAAGCGTGCCGCCGACGGCGATGAAGCCGAACAAGCGTTTGGCCTGCGCGGTGTCCCAGTTATCGGCCATGAACGCCCAGAACACCGACACCACGAACAGGTTGAAAACACTAAGCCACACGAAGAACGCACGCCCGACCCAAACGCCGGCGCCATCGCCGACCGTCGCGAGCACCGCCCAGAACACCACCAGGTTCAGTGCGAAGAATCGGTACGTGAGCGGGATGAATCGTCGGACGGGATAACGCGCCACGACGGCCGCAAACAGCGGGTTCGCGAGCAGCATCACCACCAGCGTGCCCGTAAACAGCCACGGCAGGTTGTCGACCCCGCCCGCGACGCCCATCTCGTCGCGGATTGGGCGCAGCACGTAATAACTGCACAGGACGAAAAAGAAGTACGCAGCCGACAGCAGGGCGGGCTTCAGCTCGCCGCGTTGGGTCGGAATCAGGTTCAAGTCTGCGCGTGCCAGGCGACGAGCAATTCGCCCTCACGCTCCGCGGTGATCCCCGCACGCAACGCAGATTGGCGCTCCTCGGGCCGCGTGCGGTGCCACGCGAGTGTCGCGCGCGCGGTGTCCGCGAGCGGCCGGAAGGTGAGCCCCGCCGCGAGCGCTTTTGCGATGCTCACGCGGCCGAAGCCCCCGTATTCGCCGACCGGCGGCACCCAGACCGGCATGTGTGACCACGGCGCCACCTCATGCCGCGCCAGGAACTCGCGATCCGCCCAGGTGAAGCGCGCATCGGCGCCGAGCGCGTCCTTGATGCCGCCGAGCAGATTGCCGAACGCATACGGCTCGCGCGGTCCCGTCGCATTGAAGTCGCCGGTCGCGCGGCGTTCGACTTGCCGCACGATGAACTCGGCGAGATCGCGCGCATCGATAATCTGCGCAGGGTCCTGCGGTGTCCCGGGCGCAAGGACTTCGCCGCCGCGCGCAATGCGCACCGGCCAGTAGGTGAACCGGTCGGTCGGGTCCCCCGGCCCGACGATCAGGCCTGGACGAATCACCAGCGTGCGGTCGGGAAATGCACGCCGCGCCTCCGCCTCGGACGCGGCTTTCATACCGCCGTAGTACTGATAATCCTCGGTGTCGGGGTCTGCGAGCGTGTGCACGGGTGCCGTCTCGTCGGTGCCCGGCGTACTCACGTCGGCGTATACCGAAATCGACGATACGAAGGTGTAATGGCCGACCGAATCCTTGAGGAGCTGTGCGCTCGCGCGCACCCAACGCGGCAACGTCGCGGGCACGTCGATGACGGCGTCCCACTCGCGGCCCATCAGTGCGTCCAACTCGCCGTTGCGGTCGCCGAGCAGCTGCTCGACAGTGTCCGGCAATACCCCGGGGTTGGTTCGACCGCGGTTGAAGACAGTGACTTCGTGTCCGCGTGCGAGCGCGTACGCGACCTGGAACGGGCCAGTGAACCCTGTGCCGCCAAGAATCAGGAGCTTCATCGGTTTTGCGGCGGCAGGGGTTTCTGAGTATGCGGCGGCCGCGCGCGCAGCCGGGAGGCCGAGTACGCCGGCCCCGAGGGCGGCTTTAAGGAAGGTGCGTCGATCGGTCATGGCCCAATTATGACCCAGCCGAGCTTTAGACCGGGCGATCGGTATGGAATCGCTTTACCAGCGCCACGAGGACCACCGTGAGCGGGGTCGCGAACAACATGCCGGGAATGCCGAATAGCAGCCCGAAAACGACAATCGCGAACAGGCACAGCGCTGGCGGCAAATCGACCGACCACTTCTGCGCAAGCGGGTTGATTGCGATGCTTTCGAGCTGCTGCACGCTCAGGTAAACAATGAGTGCATACAGTGCCGTCGTCGGACCGACGGAGAACGCGAGCAGCAGGCCGGGAATCGCCGCGAGGAACGGACCGAGGATGGGGATGAATTCGAAAAGTCCGGCGATGATGCCGAGGATGAACGCGAGGGGCACGCCCGCGATCGAAAGTCCTATATAGGTGAGTACGCCGACCGCGAGCATCGCAACGCCCTGGCCAAGCAACCAGCCGCGCAGCGCCTGCCCGGACACCTCGAATGCGGCGCGCGCATCGGCCTGCAGCGACGTCGGCACCAGCGCGACGACGCCGTTGATGTACGGCGATGGCCCGAAAGCCAAGTACAACGCAATCAGGAACACGATGACGGCGTGAGACACCGCGCCGACCGTCGCGGTCGCGGTCTTCATCGCTTCGCCCGCGGAAACCCCCTCTTCTTTCGCCCCGACCGCGGCCTCCAGGAAAAAGCGGCCGAATTCGTTGGATTCGAGCCAGGTGCGCACGGTCGTGATGGCCTCCGGCAGGCGCTCGCGCAGTTCTGCGAACTGCTCCGCGATTTCGTCGCCGGTAAACACCGACAGCGCAGCGAGCACCGCGAGCGACAGCAATACGAACAGCATCGCGCCCCAGCGGGGCTGAATGGACGGGAGATAGCGTGCGATGACTTCGCCGCCGGCGCGGATGATGACGGCGAGTACAAGGCCGCCAAACACCATGACGAGGAAGCCGGACAGGAACCACAGGGCGAGCAACGCGACCGCGATCGCAAAGACGATCAGCGTCCGGCGGACGAATTCACCGGTATCGAGCACGCGGCCCCGCGAAGTCTATCGCGTGATGGGGACGAGCTCGATTTCGACGCGACGGTTCGCTTGGCGTCCCGATGCCGTCTCATTCGATGCAATCGGCTGGTCCTGACCATAGCCGATGGCAAGGAACCGGTCCTGCTTCACGCCGCGGTTGAAGAGGTAGGTCGCGACAGTGCTCGCGCGACGCTCGGACAACGCCTGGTTATGCGCTCGCGTTCCGGTACTGTCGGTGTGCCCCTCGACGCGGACGACGGTGCTTTCGAATTCGTTCAGCACCTTGCCGACCGAGTCGAGCACACCGAAGAACTGCGATTGCAGGTCGGCATTATCGGTCTGGAACGTCACGTTGCCCGGCATGTTCAGGATGACGTTGTCGCCGTCTCGCGAAACGCTGACGCCGGTCCCCTGCAGCTCGTTGCGTAGCGCCGCTTCCTGCCGGTCCATGTACGCGCCAACCGCCGCGCCGCTGAGGGCGCCGACGCCGAGCCCGACCAGCGCGCGCTGGCGCCGCTCGGTCGCGTCATCGCCAGTCGCCGCGCCGGCGATTGCGCCGATGATGCCGCCAATCGCGCTGCCCTTGATGGCCGTCGAGGTCTGGCGCTCGCCGGTGTACGGGTCCAAGGTGGTGCACGCGGCAAGGACCGCGGACACGCTCAATACCACAATCAATTGTTTTTTCATGTCGAGGATTGTACACACCAGGCGGGCCCGCTCCGTGCGGTGCCGCACGCTCAGAGGTCTTTCGGGTCCGCCGGCGGTGTGGTCGCTTTCTGGTAGCCCTTGGGCCGAATTGCCACGGTGTTCAGGATGTGGGTGCACTGCGTCCCATCGGTCAGGTAATAGCCGTATTCGAACACCGGGGTCGCGCGGCCGCGCCGGTCGAGCTCCTGCCGGATTGCTTCCTCCTGCTCGGCCGGGAACTGGAACCGAAGCTCCAGGTCGGTCGCACCGCCCTTCAGGAACTCGAGTGTGAGGCCCCGCGTCCAGACCGAGTAGCCGGGGAACACCCGCGCGCACGCGATGGCGGCGATGGGGTCCGCGAGCGACGCCTGGTAGCCACCGAACATGACGCCACCGGGATTGGTCGAGAAGGAGTTCAGCGGCAGTCGGATGCGGACGGTCCGCCAGTCCGGCGTGAGCTCGAGCACCTTGATACGCATGACCAGGAACGGCGGATACCATTCCAGCCGCTTGGTCTGCGGGATGAACTTCAGGCGCGACAATCGGGCAATCAGGCTCACGGCCGGGAGTGTAGCAAGCGCCGTCCCCGTGCTAAATTCCCGCCATGAAGACCATGGACCAATGGCTGACCGAGTACGGCGACAGCCACCGGAACCCGGCCAACAAGGCGATCCATTGGGTCTGCGTGCCGCTGATTCTGTTCAGCGTGCTGGCGCTGCTCTGGGTGACCCCTGTACCGGCGGCGGTCGCGGCAATCGGGCCCTGGCTGAACTGGGCGACCGTACTCATGGCCGCGGCGTTCGCTTATTACGTCGTGCTGTCGCCGAAGCACGCGCTTGGCATGGCGCTGATCGCGCTCGCGATGTTCCTGGTGATCGCCTGGCTTGACCGCGCGGCGCCCGTACCGGTGTGGCTGATCGCGGTGGTCGTGTTTGTCGGCGCGTGGATTGGGCAATTCATCGGCCACCAAATCGAGGGCAAAAAGCCTTCGTTTTTCAAAGACCTGCAGTTCCTGCTGATTGGCCCCGCCTGGCTCCTGGATGATGCTTACCGGCGATTGGGCATCCACTGATTGTGGGAGCGGCGCCTTTGCGCCGCAATTGCTCAGGGGGCCGCGGCATCTCTCACAGCATCGGCGACTTTCCGATGCACCGCCGGATTCAGGCAATCCGGCACCAGTTCCTCGCCCTCCACCGCTTCTACGAGCGCATGCACCGCCGCAAACAACATCGCGTCGGTGATGCGCGTCGCGTGCGCGTCGAGCGCGCCGCGGAAAATGCCCGGGAAGCCAAGGATGTTGTTGATCGCGCGCCCGTCGGCGGCGAACGACGCGCCCTGCTCGAGCGCGATACGCGGCTCGATCTCGGGCTCCGGGTTCGACAACGCGAAAATCATCTGCCCTGGCCTGACCATCTCTGGCTTGATCAGCCCGCGCACGCCCGTCGTCGCAATCACGACGTCCGCTTCGGCCATGAGCGCGTCGAGCGTGCGGCCGTGGCCGCCAAGCGATTCGAGCCGCGCAACTGCATCGGCGCTGAGGTCGGCGCCGAGCACGCGCTTCACGCCGCGGCGTAACAGCAGGCGCGTGATGCCGATGCCGGCTGCGCCGAGCCCAATCTGGCCGACCACGCAATCGTCGAGCTCGCGATTGCCGCGCCGCATCGCGGACAGCACGGCCGCGAGCGCGACGACGGCGGTGCCGTGCTGGTCGTCGTGCATCACGGGCATCTTCAAGCGCGCGACCAGTTCGCGCTCGATTTCAAAACACTCGGGCGCGCGAAAATCTTCGAGTTGAATCGCGCCAAAACTCGGCGCAATCGCCATCACGGTTTCTATGATCTTTTTTGGCTCGTCTTCGTCAATCAGAATTGGCACGCCCGACAGGCCGGCCAAGTTCGCCATCAGCGCAGCCTTACCCTCCATCACCGGCAGGCCGGCGAGCGGGCCGATATCGCCGAGGCCCAGTACCGCGGTGCCGTTCGTGATGATCGCGACGGTGTTTGGGAGGTTCGTGAACTCCCATGCTTTTGCCTGGTCGGCCTTGATCGCGAGACAGACACGCGCGACACCGGGCGTATACAAATCGCGCAGCTCCTGCAGCGTTTCGACCGAGTGGCGTGCGACCATTTTGATCTTGCCGCCACGGTGTCGATTGAACACGCGGTCGGACGTACCGAGCACCTGCGCGGTCGGCAGCGCGTTGATGCGTTCGACGACATCGCTCGCGACGTCCTCGTCGAGTTCGAGCGTGAGCTCCCAAATCGTTTTGTCCTGGTCGCGGCGGATGGCAACGAGGTTCTCGATGACGAGCCCCGCGTCCGCGCAGGCCTGGCAGATTTTCGCGAGGCTGCCCGTGCGGTGCTGCGATTCGATGACCAGTATTTCAGGGACTTTCACGCCCCAGAAGATACACCAACCCGCGGTCGGGATATAATCGCCGCCTTTATAAACGGAGCCCCAATCGTGTCGATTAACCCAATGGATTTTTACGACGTTCGCGGCCTCTTGTCGGATGACGAGCAGATGGTCCAGGACACGGTGGCGCGCTTCGTTGACGACAAGGTCTTACCGGTCATCGGTGAGTGCTTCGAGCACGGCCGCTTCCCCGCCGAGCTCGTGCCCGAGATCGCGGCGCTCGGCCTGTTGGGTTCGTCCATCGAGGGTTACGACTGCGCGGGTCTGAACGGTGTCAGCTACGGCCTCATCTGCCAGGAGCTCGAGCGCGGCGATAGCGGCATTCGCAGCTTCGTGTCGGTCCAGTCCAGCCTCGTGATGTACCCGATTTACGCGTTTGGCTCGGAGGAGCAGAAGCAGCGGTGGCTGCCCGCAATGGCGCGCGGCGAAGCAATCGGCTGCTTTGGCCTGACCGAGCCGCACGGCGGCTCCGACCCGTCGAACATGAAGACCTTCGCGAAAAAGGACGGCGCCGACTGGGTCCTGAACGGCGCAAAAATGTGGATTACGAACGGCACGATTGCCGACGTCGCCGTTGTGTGGGCGCAGACCGACGACGGCGTGAAGGGCTTCCTCGTCGAGAAGGACAGCGCCGGCTACTCCGCCCCCGAGATCAAGCACAAGATGTCGCTGCGCGCGTCCGTCACCTCGTCGCTGTTCTTCGACAACGTGCGCGTCCCCGCTTCGAGCGTACTGCCCGGTGTCAGCGGCCTGAAGGGTCCGCTGTCGTGCCTCACGCAGGCGCGCTACGGCATTACCTGGGGCGCCATCGGCGCTGCGCAGGCGTGCCTGAAAGAGGTGCTCGACTACACGGAGACGCGCGTGCTGTTCGGCCGCCCGCTGAACCGCACGCAGACCGTGCAGCGGCGCATGGCGGATATGTCGCGCCGCATCACCGCGGCGCAACTGATGTCGCTGCAACTCGGCCGCTTGAAGGACGCGGGCAAGCTGAAACCCGACCAGGTCTCGATGGCGAAGTGGAACAACGTGCGCATGGCGATCGACATTGCGCGCGACGCGCGCGACATCCTGGGCGGCGCGGGCATCAGCGTCGAATACTCGCCGATCCGCCACGCGATGAATCTCGAGAGCGTGATTACCTACGAGGGTACGGAAACGGTGCACGAACTCGTGATTGGCAAGGCATTGACCGGACACAACGCGTTCTGATGGGTCCAACGCCGCGCCACGCGCCCAGCCTCGCGAAAGCCGCCACGCGCGGATTCAATCGTGCGGAAGTCATCGACCGCAATTTCACCGCGTTTGTCGAATCTTGGGGTGGATCGCCAAGTGTGGGAGCGGCGCCTTTGCGCCGCGAAGACTTCGTCGAGCTTTTTGAGTCGCAAATCCTCTCTCGCCACATCGACCTCGAAGCGCGCGAGATGCGCATGCGCAATGAGGGTTTCTACACCATCGGTAGTTCGGGCCACGAGGGCAACGCGGTCGTCGGCCGTCTGACGCGACACACGGACCCCGCGTTCCTGCATTACCGTTCCGGCGCGTTCATGATGGAGCGCGCGCGCAAGGTTGACGGCATCGACCCCGTATACGACACCGCGTTGTCGCTGTCGGCGAGCGCGGATGATCCGATTTCCGGCGGCCGCCACAAAGTCTGGGGCAGCGTGCCGCTGTCGGTGCTGCCGCAAACGTCAACGATCGCATCCCACTTGCCTAAGGCCGTCGGCACTGCGATCTCCATCGAACAGGCAAAGCGCCTGCGGGTTGCGCCACGGTTTCCCTCGGACGCAATTGTCGTGTGCAGCTTCGGCGACGCGAGCACGAACCACTCCACCGCCGCCGGCGCGTTCAATGCCGCGGCGCACACCGCGTACCAGCGCCTGCCGTGCCCGATCCTGTTCGTGTGTGAGGACAACGGCATCGGTATTTCGGTGCGCTCGCCCGGCGGCTGGGTCGGCGCGAACTTTGCGAACCGTGTCGGGCTGCATTACATCGCGGCCGATGGGCTCGACCTTGCCGATACCTGGCGTGCGACGACGGAGGCCGTGCGCGCATGCCGCGAACGGCGGATGCCGGTGTTTCTGCACTTGCAGCTGAAGCGCCTGATGGGCCACGCGGGCACCGACGTCGAAATTGAATACCGACCCCTCGATGAGGTCGAAGCCGACGAGGCGCAAGACCCGCTGCTGCGTTCGGCGGCCTATGCGCTCGCGAACAGCATCTACACACGCGAGCAACTGCTTTCACACTACGAGGCGGCGCGCGAACGCGTGCGTGCCGCTGCGCGCAAGGCCGCGACGCAGCCGAAGCTCACGACGGCGGAGCAAGTTGTCGCCCCGCTCGCGCCGTACCGCGCGGATGAAGTGAACGCAGAAGCAACGCGTGTCGATTACCAGGACGCGCGCGTCGCGCAATTCGGCGGGGACGCCCAGCTGCCGGAGAACGCGCCACCGCGCCACCTTGCGCTGCAGATCAACCGCGCGCTCGCCGATTTGATGGTCAAGTACCCGGAGATGACGCTGTTCGGAGAGGACGTCGCGCGCAAGGGCGGCGTGTACACCGTAACGACCGGGTTGATGAACCAGTTTCGCGGCGGGCGCGTGTTCAATACGCTGCTCGACGAACAGACCATCCTTGGCATCGCCCAGGGCGCCGCGTACGCGGGCCTGCTGCCGTTCCCCGAGATTCAGTACCTCGCGTATTTCCACAACGCGTGCGACCAGATCCGCGGCGAGGCCGCGTCGCTGCAGTTCTTCTCGAACGGCCAATTCGCGAACCCAATGGTCATGCGCGTTGCGTCGCTCGGGTACCAGCGGGGCTTCGGCGGCCACTTCCACAACGACAACAGCTTCACTGCGCTGCGTGACATCCCGGGCCTCGTCATCGCGTGTCCATCGCGCGGCGACGACGCGGCGATGATGTTGCGCACATGCGCGGCGCTGGCGAAAATCGACGGGCGTGTGGTCGCGTTCATGGAACCAATCGCGCTATACATGACAAAAGACCTGCACGAACCCAAGGACGGCGCGTGGCTGTTCGACTATCCGACGCCCGACCGCGCGATCCCGCTTGGCGAGGGCCGCGTCTATCATCCCGACGCCACCGATCTGCTCATCATCACCTACGGCAACGGCGTATTGATGGCCTTGCGGGCGGCGAAGCGAATCGAGGAAGAGACCGGTAAGCGTACGCGCGTGCTCGATCTGCGCTGGCTGAAGCCGCTGAACGAGGCCTGGTTGGCGCAGCACGCCGACGCGGTCGGTAAAGTGTTGGTCGTCGACGAGGGGCGGCAAACCGGTGGAATCAGTGAGCAAATTTTCACCAGCTTGCACGAGCACTGCTCAAAACCGCTTCGGCACTTGTCCCGGATTTGCGGCGAAGACAGTTATATCCCTCTCGCGGCGGCGGCCAATCTGATGTTACCGAGTGACGAGCGCGTGGAGGAAGCCGCGCGACACGCGCTCACCGGACATTAGACTCGGCGCGGCTCAGGCTCGAGTCGGACGCCAAATTCTTTCTCCACACCGCGCTGTACCCGTTGCGCGAATGCCCAGAGCTGCGCGCCCGTCGCGTGGCCGTGGTTCACCAGCACGAGCGCGTGCGTTTCTGAAATACCCGCATCACCGTCGCGCGCGCCCTTGAAGCCGCAGCGCTCGATCAGCCACGCAGCCGACAGCTTCACTTTGCCCCCGACGCCCGGCCAATGCGGCATCGCCGGATGATTCGTGAGCAGGCTCCGCGCGCGAACGCCCGACACCGTCGGGTTCTTGAAGAAGCTGCCTGCGTTGCCGATGCGTGCGGGGTCAGGCAGTTTACGCCGCCGGATCCGCTCCACCGCCTCCGCAACATCTGCGGCCGTCGGCGTGTCGATCCGCATGGCGGCCAGCTCATCACGCAGCCCCACGTACTCGAGTTGCAGCGGTCGGTCGCGCGGCAGCACGAACTCGACTGCGGCGACGACAAACCGCTCCGGCACGCGCTTGAATACGGAGTCCCGGTACGCGAACGCGCAATCTGCGGCCGACAGGATGGTCCACGCGCGCCGCTCGCGGTCGTACGCACGGACGGTACGCACGAACTCTTCGAGCTCGGTGCCGTAGGCACCGATGTTCTGGATGGGCGCTGCGCCGACGGTGCCGGGAATCAGCGCCAGATTCTCAAGGCCCGTGAATCCGTGCGCGAGCGACCAATGTACGAAGCGATGCCAGTTCACGCCTGCGCCGACGCGGACATGGCCGTCGGCCAGCGGTTCGACCGCGTCATGCCGGATTGTCAGCACGATGCCCGGGACATCGCGCGTGAGCAGCACGTTGCTGCCGTCACCGAGTACGAGCAGGCCATCGCGAACCGCCGGTAGCGCGAGCACGCCGGGCAATGCATCCGGGTCGTGAATCTGCACCAGGCATTCCGCTTCCACTGCGACGCGAAGCGTGTTCAGCGCTGCGAGCGGTGCCCGCTCGGTCAATGTGTAACCCGGGGTCATGCCGCGATTATCTCCCAAGCTGGTAAACTTCGCGCCATGTCAGAAAAAGAGATGAAGATGGACCCGGATGCGCTCTGGCGCGAGGAATCGTTCACCGACCAGAAAATCGGCAGCATCCGCGTGCTGACGCCGGTCACGCGGGACGGCGGCCCCGACGCGACGCGCAAGGTGCAGTACATCGGGCAGGCGAGCATCTACACGCCGGCCGGTGCATTGCCGATAACGTTCGAACTCGACGGCCCGACGCTGTCGGACGCATGCACGCAGTTCGCGGCCGAGGCCAACAAGGCGGTCGAAGAAACCATGGAGCAGTTGCGGGAAATGCGCCGCCAGCAAGCGGGCTCGATCGTAGTGCCGGGCCAGGGCCAGGGCCAGAGCGGCCCCGGCGGTATCCAACTGCCCTAGTCGGAAAGGAGCGCCGGGTCGTACGCTTCGCGCGGCGCCTCGGCGCGCAATCGCGTGGCGAGCGCCTGCTTTTCAGCCGCCCATTCCGAGAACAGCTGTTGCACGTCGTCGCGCGGCAGGAAGTCCACGACCCACGGAAACTTCGCCCACACGGTGTATAACAGGCGATCGTTGGTGGTGCTGCGTTCGCGGAGCGCTTTCACCGCCGCATCCATATCACCCATCGCGATGTAGTAACCGGTCTCCATCAGCATGCCGTTGATTCCGGGCGGACGGCCTTGCGAGACCAACTGCTGATACACCGGCGTCATCTCGGCGCGCATCGCGTCGGCGCGTGCGGCATCGCCGGTCTTGTCGTACAGCCAGACCAGCATCTGCATGTCGAACAGCTCCTCAGCTCTCGGGTTGCCCTGGTAGCGTTGGCCTCGCCAGATCTCGAGGTCGCGCTCGGTCGGCTCGATTGCCGCTTCGTAGCGTTCGTTCAGCGCGAGGGCGAAGACGTAGTTGTTGAGTGCATACGCGTCGTCTGGGTTCCGCTCAAAATGGGTCGTCGCAAATCGTTCAAACAATTCGAAGTCACCGACAACAATCGCCCAGGACCCCGGCGCCCGGTCCGGCAAGAGCGCATCGCCGTGATTTCCCCACGCATACGCCGTCTCGCGGTCACCCGCCATCGCGAATGCTTGAACGAGGTATCCCATCAGGTTGTACGAGCCGGGCCTGCGCTTGAGGGCATCAATCGCATGCTGGATCCCTTTCACAACATCACCCGCCAGCAATTGCACTTCGGCTGCGTCGTTCAACGCGCGGTTGTTCTCGGGCTCCAGGCGCAGGCTCTCATTGATGATTGTGAGGGCGCGACGGATGTCCGCGCGCTCACCGGTCTGTGCGAGTGCGCTCGCATAGCGTCCGCGCACGTACATGTTGCGCGGATCGAGCTGGAAGGCCTGCTCGGTGCGACGCCGGCTGTCGTTATATAACCCTGCGGCCGCAAGTTGCTGCGCAAGCCAGATCATCGTGTTCGCATCGTTCGGGTTCAGCTCGAGCGCGCGCTCGTACGCGGCGATGGTCGCGCTCGGTTGGTTGCGCGTGCTCAGGATCAATCCACGGATCGACCAGGCCTGTGCGTTCTTCGGGTCGAGCTGAAGCGCGTGCTCAATTTCTGCCTCGGCGCGCAATCGTGCATTCGCTGTTTCAAGGTCGCTATACAGTGAGCTGAACCAAATTGCCGCGGCGAGTTCCGAACGCGCGAGCGCGTAATTGGGGTCGAGCTCAACTGCGCGCTCGAGCGCGCTTACGGCCTCGGCGAGGTCGATTGGATTGCGCTGCTGCCACAGGTCGCGTCCTTTGGCGACGAGCTCAAACACCTCGCTCGAAGTCCGATGGTGGCGCGCCGGCGCCGGCGTGTCCTCGCCGCGCAGCGACTTCGCAACCTCGGCCGCGATCGTATCCTGCGTTGCGAAGATGTCTTCCGTTGAGCCTTCGAAGGTCCGCGACCAGATGTGCGCCTGATCGCTCGTGCGCACGAGCTGCGCGATGATGCGCAGCTGATTGCCGACGACCTGCACGCTGCCCTCGAGCACCGCACCGACACCGAGCGCAGCGCCGATTGCGGCGATGTCCGCGTTCTGCGCTGCGAGCTGGAACGAACTCGTGCGCGCCGCGACCTTGAGCCCCGGCAGTTGCGTCAGCGAATGCAGAATCGTGTCGGCGATGCCGGTCCCAAGATAGGCGTGGTCGCCGCCAGCGCTAAAGTCCTCGAACGGCAGCACTGCGATCGAATCGATGCGGTCAGACGCAAGCGCCGGTGCGCGCGGACTGCTGGCGCGCGGATCCAGCACGAAGCGGTCGAGCGCAAGCACACCGATCGCGGCGATTACCAACACGATGACGACCTGGTCGAGCTTCTTCGCCGACTGCTGGAGCGCGGGCTCGCTACGGTCAACGTGCTTCTCGCGCTTGATGCCATCGGGCGTGATTTCGAACGCCCACGCAAAAATCAGCGCGGGGATGAAACCGACGACCAGTACGATGATGAGCGCGCGCAGCGCCCACGCGGGGGCGCCGAACTCCGGCAGCACGATCGAGAGCAACTCGAGCGACAGCCACGCAACCGCGCCGTATGCCGCCGCGACGCGGAATACGTTACGACGCTTCAGCTCCGTGAACAGGCCGGCCATCGGAGGCGAGCCTTAAACGTCCGCGCTGTCCGGCATGATTACCCACAGTGCGAGGTAGACCAGGATGCCGGGGAACCCCACAGACAAGATTGAGACAATGACGTAGACGACACGGACGACCGTCGAGTCCCAACCATAATGCTGCGCGATGCCGCCAAGCACGCCGCCGAGAATCCGGTCGGTCCGGGACCGCTGTAACCTTGCATTCGACATAGCACCCCCTAAGTTTTCCGCAGTGTAGCAAGGCCCGCTAAATCACTAGTAAAGAATGTTTGACATTGTGTAAAGAATCTTTTACTCTCTCGCCATCGTCTAAATCGGAGTGCGTCATGACCAATCTGTCTTATCAGGAAAAAACCATCTGGAGTTCGTTACTCGTTCTCGTGGGCGCGTCGACGTATTTTTTCCTCATGGTGTTCGACGGGTACCTGAGCGGCGCCGCGCTGACAATTGCACAAATCGCGCCACCGCTGCTGAGCATGGTTCTGCTGATCGTCGCGGCCGAGGTCGCGCTTCACACGACGCTGGCGCTGTGCGGCAAGGAAGAGCCGAAGGACGAACGCGACATGCTCGTCGCCGCAAAGGCCGCGCGCAATGCGTACTACGTCTTGATCACGGGCCTCGCGGTTCTTGGTGGCCACGCAGCGGCCGCCGAGGTCTTCGCTTTCGGTCACATGCCAAGCGTCGAAGTAGCGGTACTCGCGGTGGTCTTCGCCGTCACAATTGCGGAGATTGGCCACTACGTGAGTCAGCTCTACTACTACCGTCGCGGGGTCTGATGATCACGAATCGCATCAAGTCGCTGCGGTTCGCCGCGGACCAGATGTCGCAACAGGCGCTCGCCGACGAGGTCGGCGTTACGCGGCAGACCATCAACGCCATCGAAGGCGACAAGTACTCGCCGTCGCTCGAGGTTGCGTTCCGTATCGCCGCCGTATTCCACGTCGGCGTCGACGAAGTTTTCAGCTGGGAGTCTGACTAGCGGGCGTTCGTTGCTCGCAAATCGTCCATAAGTTGCTGCGGGCGCTCGAGACTCAACAGGATTAACTTGCCGGTCTGTTCGGGCAGGACGAGTGTGCGGTCGAGTCTTGTGAGAAGTGCGAATGCGCGTTTTCGGTTACGCAGCAGGTAGTGTCCCGCATGGAATCCAATCAGCGAGAAACCGAACATCCGCAGGATCGGGCGGAATTCGGTCTCATCGTTGAGGTCCACGACTCGAGCGGCAATGAGATCAAGTTCGGAAACCTCGCGACGCTGGGTATGAAACGCGCTCTTGATGGTGAGCGTCGTGCCGTCGAGCTTGACCTCGCGCCGGCGCAGCGCCGGAATCAGAATTGCGGCCGGAAGCAGCGCGAAGAAAAAGGCCTGCGCAATGCGCAGCGCATGCGGCTCAATTTGTCCCGACGAGAACGCATACAGTGCGCCGAGCGGGAGCAGTGCCAATATCACCGCGAGCGTCGCCACGCTCGGCTTTCGCAGCGGTGCGACCACGTAAGTTTTCGCACTCATGCAGGTCGCTTAAGGACGAGTTGGACGGCGCCGGAGACTTGTTTCATCCAGATGAGCTCCCAGCCCACCTGACCGAGCTTGTTGAGCTCCGCCTTCAGGTACTCGGCATCCACCTTCATCGTCCACACGCTGCCCTTGATGTCGACTACGTTGTACTGCCACCGATCGTTAGCCATCCTCTGCCTCCTCATTCTTCAACCGACCCGCCTTTCTGAGCGCTTCCCGCAGCACGAACTCTATCTGCGCGTTCAGCGACCGGAGGTCGTCGTCCGCCCAGCGCTGCATGCCCGCCATGATTCGCGGGTTGATGCGCAGCGGGAATGCTTTCTTCGCAGCCATGTCGCTAGTACATCGACCCCGCGTTCACGATGGGCTGTGTCGCGCGATCCGAGCAGAGCACGACCAGCAAGTTGCTGACCATCTGTGCGCGACGCTCCGGGTCGAGATCGATCAACTCGTTCTTCTTGAGCTCCTCAAGCGCCATCTCGACCATGCCGACGGCACCCGCGACGATGCGCGTGCGCGCGGCAATGACCGCAGCGGCCTGCTGCCGCTGCAGCATCGCGCCGGCAATCTCCGGCGCGTACGCGAGGTGGCTGATGCGCGCCTCAAGCACTTCGATGCCTGCGCGGTCCAGGCGCTCCGCGAGCTGTTCAGCGATGTGTGCCGAGATCTCGTTGGCATGGCTGCGCAGCGAAATCGTGCCCTCGGTCTCCTGGTCGTACGGATAGCTGGTCGCCATCGCGCGCAGCGCCGCCTCGGACTGGATATGCACGAAGCTCTCGAAATCATCGACGTTGAACACCGCCTCCGCCGAATCGACGACGTGCCACACGACCACGGCGGCAATCTCGATGGGACTGCCCTCGAGCTCGTTGACCTTGAGCTTGCCCGACTCGAAGTTGCGCACGCGCAGACTGATTTTCTTTGTCGAGTAGAACGGGTTGTTGTAACGCAGGCCCTGCTCTTTCACGGTGCCGACGTACTTGCCGAACAGGCTGAGCACGGCCGCCTGGTTCGGCTCGACCATGTACAGGCCGAACCACAGCACCTGCGTAACGACGAACGCGATCAGGAATCCGATCATTTCAGGGGTCGCGTCGCCTCGGGCACTCGCGATGAAGCCCCAGATGAGCAGGCAGGTGAGCGCGAACAGCACTACCAGCATCGGGATGCCGGGCAACGACTTGATGGGTTGTTCTTTCATGGCAAAGCCTCCAATGAGTCTGGAAGCTACGATATCATATTGATATCATTTTGCAACTACTTCGAAAACGGAACCCCACAGCCTTGGTAGCGCTGGCCATCCACGGCCAGGGTCGCCGTCTCGGGGTGGATCTGGCCGCTCATCCCGTCGAAGCAGGTCAAGGGTTCGATGATTAGCTGAACGACCCGGCCATCGCCGTCTGCCTGGTAGCCACGGGCACCGCCGTGCAGCGGTGTGACCTCGGGTGCCGGGACCGTAATCGTCCGCTCACCGTAATCAAGCACCGCGACCAAGTCCCCACCCGGGGTGACTTCGACAAACCAACCGGGCTCCTGCCCGACCGCGCGGAACGCAACGCCGGCATCTTCCGCGCGCTGCCACGGACCACTCCAAGCCTTTCGCGTGCACACATGCTCTTCGAGTCCGACCGTGAGGCGCAGCGAATCGTTCCCAGCGAACGCGAGCGCAATTTCATTACGCGCATAACGGCGGTCGCGCGCCTCTCCCGTCGCCGCGAGTTCGACGTCACGCCCAGGAAGCGTCAACGCGACGGTCTCGTCGCCGCGCTGCAGCGCGAACTCGTAGCCGTCGCAGGCCCAGAACTCGCGCGCATCCTCCACCATCGCCGCCTCGTCTGGCTCGGGGCTGCGGCCACAAGCGACGAGCACCAGTGAAATCAAGGATAAAACGATGACATTGCCGTGATTCATGCGCGGACTATAGACTACGCCCCATGAAAATTCTCTGGGGCATTCTGAAGTGGGGCGGCATTGCCGTGGGCGTCATCATCGTACTGGCGGGCGCGCTTGCCGCGCATACCTGGTACGGAACGCCGCTGAAGCCGAACTGGTTCTACGATCGAGTCATGCTGCAGATCGCACTCGACGATCCGCAGACGATGACCAGCCTCGGCGTTTTCGAACAGTTCGGCATGCGCGGGCACAATGCACACCTGTCTGACGGTTCCGACGCGGAATCGAAGAAAATCTTTGCGAAAGTCGCTGAGTACCGCGAAACGCTTCATAAGTACGACCGCAGTAAGATGACCGGCCAGGATGCGCTCAGCTACGACATTTTCGACGGAATGACGGCGCTGATTCTCGAGGGCGAGCGTTGGCGGTTGCACACCTACCCGATGAACCAGCTGTTCGGCATTCAGAACAACCTGCCGAACTTCATGGCGACGATGCACCGCGTGCCCGACGTCAAGGGCGCGGAGCATTACATCTCGCGCCTCTCGCAGTTCGGCCGCCGACTCGACCAGGCACTTGAGTCCGTCCAGATTCGCGAACAAGCGGGCGTGATTCCCCCGACATTCGTCGTCGAGAAAGTGCTTGCCGAGATGCGCGGCTTCGTCGGCGCGCCGGCGCGCGAGAACATCCTGTTCACCAAGTTCGACGAGCACCTCGCGAAACTCGAGGAGAGCGCCGAGATCATGGCCGAAGAGCGCGAAGCACTCGCGCAGCGGGCCGAAGACGAAATCGTGAACACGGTCTACCCCGCGTTCGCTGAGTTGATCGCGTTCTACGAGGCGGTGCTGCCGCGCCCCGGCGGCAACCATGGCGCGTGGGCATTGCCCGACGGCGATGAGTTCTACCGCTTCGCCGTTCGCTTAATGACGACGACCGACATGGCGCCCGATGAGATTCACGAGATCGGGCTGGCGGAAGTCGAGCGCATCGGTGCCGAGATGGACGCGATTCTCGACGCGCAGGGCCTGACCGAGGGCACACTCGGCGCACGCATACAGCAGCTCTCGAGCGACCCGGCTCAGCTGTACGCCGATTCGGACGAAGGCCGCGCCGCGATCATCGAGGACTACAAGACGATTATCGACGAGATCGAAGCCGGGCTCGATTCGTACTTCGATGTTCGACCGGAAGCCGAACTCGACGTACAGCGCGTGCCGGAGTTCCGCGAGGACGGCTCGGCCGGCGCGTATTACCAGCAACCGTCGATGGATGGTCAGCGTCCAGGCGTGTTCTACATCAACCTCCGCAACATGGACGACTTGCCGCGATTCGGGATGCGCACGCTGGCGTATCACGAAGCGGTTCCGGGCCACCACTTCCAAATTGCGGTCGCTCAGGAACTCGAGGGTCTGCCGCTGTTCCGGCGCATGGTGCCGACGACCGCGTACGTCGAAGGCTGGGCGCTCTATGCCGAGCAAGTCGCTTGGGAAGCCGGCTTTCAAGATGATCCGCTCGACAATTTGGGTCGTCTGCAAGCCGAGATGTTCCGTGCCGTACGCTTGGTCGTCGACACCGGCTTGCACGCGAAGCGCTGGACGCGCGAGCAGGCGATTGAATACATGCTCGCTAACACCGGTATGGGCGAAACCGACGTGGTCGCGGAAATCGAGCGCTACCTTGTGATCCCTGGCCAGGCGCTGACGTACAAGCTCGGCATGCTCAAGCTACTCGAACTCCGTGCAAAGGCGCAGGCCGCACTCGGTGAGCGTTTCGACATCCGCGAGTTCCACAACACCGTGCTCACGAACGGCGCGCTGCCGCTCACGCTGCTCGAGCGCGTTGTCGACGACTGGATCGCGACGAAGCAATAATCGGTTTCAGGCCGAACAACGGACGCAGCCATAGAACGCGCCGGATTACGAATTCGTGGAATAGGAAACAGCCGCCAAGCGTCGCGCTGAGTACCACTATCGGCTCAATGACCGGCCCGAGTGCATAACGTGAGACCTGGTATCCGGCCCAAACCGTGAATGTTTGGTGAAGGATGTACCAAGGGTATACGGCCTCCGTCGCGTACGGCAGCCAGCGGAACGGCCGGTTCAACAGCCGGTACGACCAGCCGAGCACGGCCAGAATCCAGAGCCACCTATTCACATAGGTCGTGATTAGCCCACCGTCCCAGAGCCAAAGGCCGAAGGCGGCTAGGGCGAGACCGAGGGTCCACCAGCGAAGTCGCCGAATCTCCGCCCACATGTCAGCATGCGCACCTAGAAGGTAGCCGTACGCGAAGAATGTGAAGTACATCACGTGCGCATACCAGTCGGTGATGAAGTTGTGGCTCACGCTGCCGAACACGGGATACAGCACCAGCCCGTAAAGCATCAGCGGCGCAATTGGCAGCAGCACCAGCGCAGGTCCGCGCAAACTCAGCAACTTCGAATGCACTTGTGCGCCTCGCTCTTTCAACCAATGCGCAGCTGGAATGAAGAGCAACGTGTAGAACAACAAATACGGCAAGTACCATAGATGCATCCAAGTAATTCCGTAGTCGGCGCCGGCAAAGGCGCCATCCGGCCACGGCTGAAAAGTGAAGTACCGCCATAGGAACGCGCCATAGCCCGGTTCTATCGCGCCGCGAAACAGCGCCTCGTAATACGCTTGGGGAACCACAACGACAGCCATGCCGAACAGCAACGGGACGAGAAGTCGTTGAGTTCGGCTTGCGGCGAACCCTGCGGGTGTGGATTTTGCGAACAGGAAATTCGACGCGATACCGGAGACCACGAAGAGCAGCGGCATTCGCCAACCGTTCGTCAGCCGCATCAGCGTTTGCAACGCCTCGCTCTGGTAGGCACTCTTCACGTGCCAGCCCCATTCCGCGACATAGAACATGCCGACGTGATAGAGGATGAGCAGACCAAATACGATAACGCGCAGCGCATCGATGTCGTGACGTCTCGTAGCATTGGTTGCAGTGTCCATAGGCCCAATAATCACGCGTGCCGAGGCATGAACAATCTAGAAGTGATGAACGGAGGCGATTTAGGGGTGAGCGGCGGAATTGAGTGACGAGCGAATGACGCTGAACGGCTATTTGCGCCACCGGCGCGCATTTGAAGTAGGGCTCTGGGCCCTTTTCTTCGCAGTGCAGGCCGTCGCGAACTCGTGGGTCACCATTCGTGACGCCTCGCGCGCCGAGTACGCGTTGGCTTGGTGGGAGCCATTCGTCTGGCAGTTCAGCAGTGTCGTCGTTCTGGCGCTACTAATCCCGGTGCTCGTGGCATTCGACCGGTGCTATCCACTCCAGCTACATCTGTTGCACCGCAATTTACCGAGACACCTGCTGTTTACGGTGCCATTTTCGATGATACATATCTTCGGAATGGTCATCCTACGGCATGCTGCCTACGCGTTCACCGAGACGTCGTACCGCTTTGGCCCTTGGTCGGCGGAGCTGATTTACGAATACGTTAAGGACGTCCGTACCTACGCCGCACTTCTTGCGCTGATTTATCTCTATCGGTTCGTGCTGGTGCGCTTACAAGGCGAAGCCAGTTTGCTCGGCAAGCCGGATGATGGCGATCCCGTCGACCCTGTTGACC
>CAYXYM010000235.1:0-11497 GCA_964469285.1 uncultured Gammaproteobacteria bacterium
CCTGTGCGCGGCAGGCATCGTGCTGACCGGCGGTAGCTCGAAGATGGAGGGCGCAATCGAGCTCGCCGAAGAAGTCTTTCACATGCCGGTACGCCTTGGCGTACCGCAGTACGTGAGCGGATTGTCGGACGTTGTCCGCAATCCGATACACGCAACGGGCGTGGGCCTGTTGTTGTTTGGCGCGCAAAGCGCCGCCCGTCGCGCACATGCGCCCATGGGCGGCAGTGCGCGCGCGGTTTGGGAACGAATGAAAAGTTGGTTCAACGGCAATTTCTGATGTCTTGGCATAGAGCAAGGGGGCAACAATGACTTTCGAACTGATGGATGCATACAGCCAAAACGCTGTCATTAAGGTGATCGGCGTGGGCGGAGGCGGAGGTAACGCCGTCGGCCACATGGTTGACGGTGGAATCGAGGGCGTGGATTTCATCTGCGCGAATACTGACGCGCAGGCGTTGAAAAACACGCCGAGCAAGGTGGTGCTGCAGCTCGGCTGCAACATCACCAAAGGCCTCGGTGCGGGCGCGAACCCGGAGGTCGGCAAACAGGCGGCCATGGAGGATCGTGACCGGATCGAGGAAGTGATTCGCGGCAGCGACATGCTGTTCATTACTTGCGGCATGGGCGGCGGCACCGGCACCGGCGCGGCGCCGATCGTCGCACAAGTCGCGCGTGACCTCGGCATCCTCACAGTTGCGGTCGTCACGAAGCCGTTCCCGTTCGAGGGCAAGAAGCGCATGCGCATCGCGCTCGAGGGTATCGACGAATTGTCGAAGTCCGTCGACTCGCTGATCACCATTCCGAACGAGAAGCTGCTGACCGTACTCGGCAAGCAGGTCACGCTACCGGACGCGTTCAAGGCCGCGAATAACGTGCTCATGAACGCGGTGCAGGGCATCGCGGAACTGATCACGCGACCGGGCCTCATCAACGTCGACTTCGCTGACGTGCGAACGGTGATGTCCGAAATGGGCATGGCCATGATGGGCTCCGGCGTTGCATCGGGTCCGGACCGGGCGCGCGAGGCGGCCGAGGCGGCAATCCACAGCCCGCTGCTCGAGGACATCGACCTCGCGGGCGCGCGCGGCATCCTCGTTAACGTGACCGCCGGCAACGACCTCGAGATCGGCGAATTCGAGGAAGTCGGCAACGCCGTCGGCGAGTTCGCGGCAGAGGATGCGACGGTCGTGGTGGGTACGGTCATCGACCCGAACATGACGGGCGAGCTCAGGGTCACAGTGGTCGCGACAGGGCTTGGCGGGCCGGTTGCCGCGCGTCGGCCGATGCCGGAGCAGAAGCCGGAGATGAAGGTCATCAAGCGCGCAGTCAATGATGACGTCAATTACGAGGAATTTGACCGGCCGACCGTGATTCGACAGAAAGGCCGGGGCGCGGAGGCCGCCCCGGACCGGTCCGACCCGGCGTACCTCGACATTCCCGCGTTTTTGCGCCGCCAGGCGGACTAGCGCGGTGCGGTAGACGACCGACCGTGGCGGCGGGCAATGCCCCCGCTCGCCGCCACGGTATCTTTGTCGAATCATGGACTTGCGGCCCGCGCCTGTGGTAATGTCCGCGCCAGTATGGCCTGACACCCGATGGTACCCAAGACAATGCTGAGACAGCGCACCCTCAAGAACACCATCCGAGCGACCGGCGTCGGTTTGCACAGTGGTGACAAAGTTTATTTGACGCTGCGCCCAGCGGCGGTCGACACCGGCATCGTGTTCCGGCGTGTCGACCTCGACCCACCCGTCGACATCCGTGCAACACCTGAGAACGTCGGTGAGACGCAGCTCTCGACGACGCTCGTCGATGGCGATGCACGCGTCGCAACGGTCGAGCATCTGCTGTCGGCGCTCGCGGGCCTCGGCATCGACAACTGCTACGTTGACCTGAGCGCTGCGGAAGTTCCGATTATGGACGGCAGCGCCGGTCCGTTTGTCTTCCTGCTGCAGAGCGCTGGCATCGCAGAGCAGAATGCGCACAAGCGCTTTATCCGGATCAAGAAAAAAGTCGAAGTGCGCGAAGGCGACAAGTGGGCGCGCTTCAGCCCCTACGAGGGTTTTAAGGTCGGGTTCGAAATTGACTTTGATCACCCTGTTTTCAAGCGTCATCGGCAGGTCGCGGAGATTGATTTCTCGAGCACGTCGTTCGTGAAGGAAGTCAGCCGTGCGCGTACGTTCGGCTTCATGCGCGACATCGAGTTTTTGCGCGAGCGCAATCTCGCGCTCGGCGGGAGCCTCGACAACGCGATTGTCGTCGACGATTTCCGAGTACTGAACGAGGACGGCCTGCGTTACGAGGACGAGTTCGTGAAACACAAGATCCTCGATGCGATTGGCGACCTGTACCTGCTGGGACACAGCCTGATTGGTGCGTTCAGCGGTTACAAATCCGGCCATGCGTTGAACAACCACCTGCTTCGCACGTTGCTCGCCGATGAGGCCGCATGGGAAGAAGTGACGTTCGACGACGCGGCCGCCGCGCCGATTCTTTACCTATCCCCGCAGCACGCCTAGCCCTCGCCGTTTCGAGCGAGTCGTCGCAAAGCCGCGGCGAGCGCAGGGTCGCGAATGTTCTCCGCGGTCGCGTGCAGCGCGCTGGCACCGCTGGCGCTCATGCCAGGGGGTGGGCCGGGCTCGGCATCGCGGGGCGGTGGTGGCGCGACGACAACCCGGCATTCGGCGACCGTCAGGCCGGCCGCCGCGAGCTTTTGCCGTATCTCGGGCGTGTGGTACCGTAACCGCGTTGCCCACGCCGGCGTGTCGGCGGCCAGCACAAGGCGGCCGCTGCGAAGATCGGCAACGCGACAGTGCGCGGCGAGTTCGTCGCCGAGGCAGAGGCGTACAAGTGCGTCAAGTTCGGTCAGCCGCCGTGCGTGCGAGGTGATTGCACCCAGCCGGCCGGTCGGCGCACTAAGGACCTGGTCCAGCCGCTGTGGCTTGGGTTCGGGCATTGGGGAACGATAGATGAACCTGATTCTGTTTACAAAGCGCAAGGGCCGGCCGGTCTCGATTGACCTTGGCGCGCCGCGCGCATTGCTCTTGCTCACGGCGGCCGGCGTGCTCGTTGGCGCTCTGGTCTTCATGGCTGGCGCGGGTTGGGCGTACTGGAACGGCGCCGACGGTCGTTTGCACGCCGACGCGTGGACGCAGGAATTTGAACGGCAGCGCGCTGAAATCACCGCGGCGCGCCGCGCAGCTGAAGATGGCGTGAACGCGCTCGCGCTCCGCGTCGGCCGGATGCAGGCGCATGTATTGCGACTCGATGCGCTCGGCAATCGCTTGACCAGCATGGCCGATCTTGACCAGGGCGAATTCGATTTCAATCGAGCACCGGCGCTCGGCGGCCCGGAAGTTGCGCTCGACGCCGACGCGGCGGTAACCCCCGATTTCATTCGCACGCTTGACGCGCTCGATGAGCAGCTCGACCAACGTGTGCAACAGCTGACCGTGCTTGAGAACCTGTTGCTGAATCGCAATTTGCAGGCGCAGGTTTCACCGGCCGGTCGGCCAATCGCCAGCGGTTGGCTGTCGTCGCCGTTCGGCGCGCGCAGCGACCCGTTCACGGGCAAGCGCGCGCACCACGGCGGCATCGATTTTTCGGGCCGGCGCGGCTCGGAAATCGTATCGGTCGCGGCGGGCGTCGTGAGCTTCTCGGGCTCACGGTTCGGTTACGGCAACCTCGTCGAGATCAACCACGGTAATGGCCTGTCCACGCGCTATGGCCACAACCAGGAAAATCTCGTGAAAGTCGGCGACACCGTCAAGAAGGGCGATGCCGTCGCATTGATGGGGGACACGGGCCGCGCGACCGCGCCCCACGTCCATTTCGAGGTGCTGCAGAACGGCCGCGCCGTGAACCCGTCCCGTTATACGCGCGCAGACTAAAACCGGCGGGGCACTCCCGCGTTTTGATATCATTCGCATTTTCCCCTAGGTAAATCATGGCAATCAGCAAGTTCTTCAGTCGACTCTTCGGTAGTCGCAACGATCGTTTCCTGCGCAACTGCCAGCAGGTCGTTGCACAAATCAATGCGCTCGAAGCGGCGATGCAGGCGCTGTCTGACGGCGAGTTGCGCGCCAAGACGGACGAATTCCGCGACCGGCTTGCAGCCGGCGAGACGCTCGATCAGTTATTGCCGGATGCGTTCGCAGTGGTGCGCGAGGCCGGTCGTCGCGTGCTGGGTATGCGGCACTTCGACGTGCAGTTGATTGGCGGCGTGGTCCTGCACCAGGGCCGCATTGCGGAGATGCGCACCGGTGAGGGCAAGACCCTGGTCGCGACGCTGGCAGCGTACCTTAACGCGCTGCCCGGAAAGGGCGTGCATGTGATTACCGTGAACGACTACCTCGCGCGGCGCGATGCCCGCTGGATGGGCCGGCTTTATCAGGCGCTTGGTATGACCGTTGGTGTCGTTGTCCAGGGCCTCGACCCGGAGACGAAGCGCGGCGCCTACGCGGCCGACATCACTTACGGCACGAACAATGAATATGGCTTCGATTACCTGCGCGACACCATGGCGTTCCGAAGTGCAGACAAGGTGCAGCGCTCATTGGCGTTTGCAATCGTCGACGAGGTCGACTCAATCCTGATCGACGAAGCACGCACGCCGCTGATTATCTCGGGACCCGCGGACGACCACACCGACCTGTATGTGAAGGTCAACAAGCTGATTCCATCGTTGGCGCGTCAGGCGGAGGAAGACGGTCCGGGTGACTTCACCGTCGACGAGAAGGCACGGCAGGTCTACCTCACTGAGGACGGCCACGCGCGTGTCGAGGAGCTGATGGCCCAGAACGGGTTGCTGCGCGAGGGCGAGAGTCTTTACGACGCGGCGAACATCCAGCTGATGCACCACGTAAACGCGGCGCTGCGCGCCCATACGCTGTTCAAACGCGACGTCGAGTACATCGTCAGCGACCAGCAAATCATCATCGTCGATGAATTCACTGGCCGCACGATGCCGGGCCGCCGCTGGTCGGAGGGCCTGCACCAGGCCGTCGAGGCGAAGGAGGGCGTGCCGATTCAGAGCGAAAACCAGACGCTCGCCTCAATCACTTTCCAGAACTACTTCCGCATGTACGGCAAGCTTTCCGGCATGACCGGTACGGCCGATACCGAGGCGTTCGAGTTCCAGCAGATTTATGGCCTCGAAGTCATCGTCATCCCGACGAATCAGCCAATGGTCCGCGACGACCGCCCTGACCTCGTGTTCCTTACCGCTGATGAAAAATTTACGGCCATGATCGGCGACATCCGTGATTGCCGCGAGCGCGGGCAGCCAGCGCTGGTCGGTACCGCGTCCATCGACACGTCGGAGCACCTGTCGCGCCTGCTCGACAAGGAAAACATCCCGCACCGCGTGTTGAATGCGAAGCAGCACGAGAAAGAGGCGGAGATCGTTGCGCAAGCAGGTCGCCCCGGTATCGTGACGATCGCGACGAACATGGCCGGCCGTGGCACGGACATCGTGCTGGGCGGCAACTTTGAGGTGGAACTCGAGGCGGCTGGCGACGCGGCCGACGACGCGACCCGCGCAAGCCTGCGCACCGAGTGGCAGGCCCGCCACGATGCGGTCGTCGCGGCCGGCGGCTTGCACATCGTCGGCAGCGAGCGCCACGAATCCCGCCGGATCGACAACCAGCTACGCGGCCGGTCCGGGCGCCAGGGCGACCCGGGGTCATCGCGCTTTTACCTGTCCATGGACGATAACCTGATGCGCATCTTCGGCGCGGGCCGAGTGACGGGCCTGTTGCGCAAGCTCGGCGTGCAGGACGGCGAAGCGATCGAGCACCCCTGGGTGACCAAGCAAATCGAGCAGGCGCAGCGCAAGGTCGAGGCGCATAACTTCGATATTCGTAAGCAGCTGCTCGAATACGACGACGTCGCAAATGACCAGCGCAAGGTCGTCTACGAACAACGCAACGAACTTATGGCAACGGACGACATCTCCGACGTCGTCGACAACATTTTCAACGACGTCGTCGAGACGCTCGTGGAGACGCATGTTCCGCCGCGCTCGCTCGAGGAAATGTGGGACGTCCCGAGCCTTGAGACGGCGCTCGAGCGCGACTTCGGTTTGCAGCTGCCATTGCAGCAGTGGATCGACGAACAGCAAGCGCTTGACGACGCCAGCCTCAAGGAATACGTCGGGACCGAGCTCAAGGGCGCGTATGAGCGCAAAGTGTCACAGACCGGTGCGGAGGTGATGCGTCACTTCGAGAAGGCCGTGATGATGCAGGTCCTCGACCAGCTCTGGAAGGAGCACCTCGCCGCAATGGACTACCTGCGCCAGGGCATCCACCTGCGCGGCTACGCGCAGCGCAACCCGAAACAGGAGTACAAGCGCGAAGCGTTCGCGATGTTCTCGGACATGCTGGACCGGCTGAAGTACGAGGTCGCGAAAGTGCTCGCGCGTGTGCAGGTACGCGCCGACGAGGACGTCGACCGCATGGAAGCGGAGCGTCAGCAGAGGCCGGCGAAGATGCAGTTCCAGCACGCAGAGGCATCGGCGGTCGACGGGCCCGTGCGCGTGGCGGAGCCGCGCGCGTCCGCGCCGCCCGCGCAGCCGTTCGTGCGCGGTGGGCAGAAAGTCGGTCGCAACGACCCATGTCCCTGTGGCTCGGGCCAGAAATACAAGCATTGCCACGGAAAGCTGACCTAATCGCTTCAGTCGTTGAAGTCGCCGCGGCCGCGCTCGTCCGTCCGGACGGCCGCGTTCTCATCATGCAGCGATTGCCGGGAACGCCGATGGCGGGCCGGTGGGAATTCCCGGGCGGCAAACTCGAACAGAGTGAGGATGCGCCGACTGCGCTCGCACGCGAACTGCGTGAAGAACTCGGCATCGTCCCGAGTCGGGCTCGACCGCTGATCCGAATCCGTCACGATTACCCTGAACGACGCGTTCGCCTCGATTGCGCACGAGTCGACGCGTGGGAAGGCACCGTCGTAGCGCGTGAGGGTCATCCGCTGGCGTGGGTGGCGCCCGACGAGATTGCGACTTATGACATGCTCGCCGCTGATCGCCCAATTATTGCCGCGTTGCGACTGCCGGATCGCTATGCAATCACTGCTGATTTGCCCGAGGGCGCGTTATTCGATGATGTTGTCCGGCTGCTCGACGCAGGGCATGCGTTCATCCAGCTCCGCGCGCCGTCCCTCGGCGCGCGTTACGCCGACGTGGCGGTCGCTGCAATCGCACGATGCCGCGCACGCGGCGCCACGCTGATCCTGAACGCCGACCCTACGCTCGCGCGCGCGCTCGATGCCGACGGCGTGCACTTGAGCGCCGCCCGGCTACGCGCGCTGAGCGAGCGCCCGCTACCACCCGACCGGTGGGTCGGCGCGAGCTGCCACGATGCCGATGAACTTGCGCACGCGCGCGCGGTGGGGTGTGACTTCGCCGTCGTCGGCCCGGTCTTACCGACGGCATCGCATCCGGGGGCGGCGCCGCTCGGCTGGAGTGCGTTTGCGACGCTGGCCGACTGCGCGGGGATGCCGGTCTACGCCATCGGCGGCCTGCGTCCCGATGATGCCGCGACCGCGTGGGCGCACCACGGTCAGGGCGTCGCCGGCATCTCCGCTTGGTGATCGCGATTACAGCTGTGGGAGCGGCGCCTTTGCGCCGCGATTCAGAATATGCAGCAGATCAGCTTGAACGGCACGTCGACTTTGGTCTGAACTGCGCGCCCGTTCAGATCCGGCAGCTCGAGGAACCGAACCGTAAAGCGGTGTTTGCTGCCGGAGATTTCCGGGAAATAGCGCACTGACTCGTCGAGCATCACCCGGATCAGGTGGCACGGGGCGGCGCTGTCGAGCGTGCGTTGGAACATGCCGGTGGACGCCGTCTCGTCGGTCGCGCCCGCGCTGTTGCGAATCAGGTTCAGGATGAGGCGGATCGCGCGCCGCAACGGTTCGAGCGTTGCGAGCCACGCGTCAAGGTCGGCGCGCCGGACGTCGTCAGGTTTGCTGAGCCAGAAATGGTACGCGGGCAAATCGAATTCGCAGGTGCCGCCCGGAATCGCGGTGCGGTTGCGTATCATCGTGAGGAATTCGTGGTCGCGCAGCGGCTGTGTGAGCGAGCCGCCGCTGTGCAGTGCGCCGATGCGCGCGTCAATCTCCCCGAGGAGCGCGATCAGCCGACCCTCGTCGACGCCCGGATTGCTCACGAGTCTGTTCAGCATCGCGCCGTGGCGCTCGAGTTCCTTGATGACTTCGGTGCGCAAATCGCCGCGTCCGAGCAGCGCGAGAATCTTTATCAAGCTGTCGATCACTGCGCGACTGTCCCACGGCGAGTTCCCCTCGAGCACATGGCGAGCTTCGTTGAACAGGAATTCGAGGCGCAGGAACGTCCGGACCCGCTCGTGGAGCGGTTGCTCGTAGCAAATCATGGCGCCCATTCTCCGCGCCGCGCGAGGTCCATGTAAAGGGTATGGAGTTTGTCGACCTGTGCTTCGAGCGCGGTGGGTAGCCCATCGTTGTCGATAACGTCATCCGCCATCGCAAGGCGCGCCTCACGGGATTTCTGCGCACCCAGGCGAGACTCCGCAGCCGTGCGCGTCATCTTGCCACGTGCCTGCAGGCGCAGCACCTGGTTCTCCGGTGCTAAGTCTACGACGAGCACGCGGTCGACCAGCGGCCCGATGTGGCGGGGTTCCAATAGCGGAATTTCGACCACACAGTACGGCGCCGCGCACGCAGAAGTCAGCGCGGCGAGTGCATTGGAAATTGGTGGATGCAGGATATGTTCGAGTTGCGCACGGGCATCTGCGTCATTGAATATCTTGTCCGCGAGCGCCGCGCGGTCTAGCGAACCGTCAGGTGCGAAGACGCCGTCGCCGAAAGCCGAGCGAATCTCCACAAGCGCCGGCGCGCCATCCCGCGTGAGGTCGTGTGCGATTTCGTCCGCCGAGAAGATCGGCACTCCGCGGCGGGCGAATAGTTGGCTGACCGTCGTCTTGCCCGATGCGACGCCGCCGGTCAGGCCGACGCGCAGCGGGCCGTTCATGCGAGTCCGGCGGCGCGCAGGTACGCGTCGTTCAGCGCGTCGCCCCACAGCAGCGCAATCCATCCTGCCGCGGCGAGGTACGGACCAAACGGCATCGGGACCTGGCGGCCGAGCCGCTGCGCAAGGATGAGCGCGATGCCGACAACGGCGCCGACGATCGCGGACAGCAGGATGATCGCCGGCAGCGACTGCCAACCTAACCATGCGCCGAGCATCGCGAGCAGCTTGAAATCGCCGTAGCCCATGCCTTCCTTGCCCGTCGCGAGCTTGAACAGCCAGTACACGCTCCATAGCGACAGGTAGCCGGCCGCTGCGCCGAGAATCGCGTCCACGGGCGTGATTGTCGCAGCGAATACGCTGAATACGAGTCCGAGCCAAAGCATTGGCAGCGTAATTGAATCCGGCAACAGCTGGTGGTCGAAATCGATCATCGTCAGTGCAATCAGCGACCAAGTGAGTAACAGCGCGCCGAGGCACTCCCAAGTGACGCCAAAATTGGCAGCGACGACGCCGGCGGCAACGCCGGCCGCGAGCTCGACGAGCGGATACCGCGCGCTAATTCGCACACCGCACGCGCTGCAGCGCGCGCGCAAGGCCAACCAACTCAGTATCGGGACGTTTTCCCAGGGGCGAATGCGGTGTCCACAGGCGGGGCACCGGGACCCGGGCTGGATGAGGTCGAATCGCGCGTCATCGTCCGCGGGCGCATCGGGCTCGAACATCGCGCGGCATTCCTGACGCCACGCACGCTCCATCATCTTGGGCAGCCGGTAGATGACGACGTTCAGGAAACTGCCGACGACGAGGCCGGCGACCGACACCCACGCGACGAACAACCCTGGGTTACTGCGCAACAATTCGATCAAATGACCGAACCCATCTTGAAGATCGGGAGGTACATCGCGACGACCAGTCCGCCGACGAGCACACCGAGAATGGCCATAATCATCGGCTCAAGCAGGCTCGACAACGCGTCGACGGCGTTGTCGACCTCAGCCTCGTAGAAGTCGGCGACGCGCGCGGACATCGAGTCAAGCGAGCCGGACTCTTCGCCGATCGCGATCATCTGAACGACCATGTTCGGGAACAGCTCGCTTTGCGCCATACAGAGCTGCAACTGTGTGCCCGTCGCGACCTGATCGCGCATCACGCGTGTGCCGTCCTCATACACGATGTTGCCCGTCGCGCCGGCAACCGAATCGAGCGCCTCGACCAGCGGTACGCCCGCGGCGAACATCGTCGACAGCGTGCGCGCGAAGCGTGCGATTGCGGATTTGGTGAGGATGTCGCCGACGACCGGAAGCTTCAATGAATAGCGGTCGATTGCTTGGCGTAACGCGCGCGAGCGCTGCTTCGCCTTCACGAACGCCCAGCCGGCGCCGCCGATGCCGACTGCGGCGTAGTACCAGTACGCCTGGGCGAATTCGGAGAGGTTCACGACGAACTGCGTAAACGCAGGCAGTTCTGCACCGAAACCCTCGAACAGTTCTTGGAACATCGGCACCACGTAGATCAGCAGAATCGCGGTCACGATGAACGCGACGACAAGCACTGCGGTCGGGTAGAACAGCGCCTTCTTGATTTTGGCCTTGATGGCCTCGGTCTTTTCCTTGTACGTGGCAAGCTTGTCGAGCATGGTCTCGAGTGCGCCGGCCTGTTCGCCGGCCTCCACGAGGCTCACGAACAAATCGTCGAAATAAAGCGGGTGCGCGGCGAGGGCCTGCGCGAGCGTGTTGCCACCCTCGATGTCGGCTTTTACGGTGAGGATCAGCTCGGACATCTTCGGGTTGTCGTGGCCGCGTCCGATGATCTCGAACGACTGCACGAGCGGCACGCCGGCCGTCATCATGGTCGCCATCTGCCGGGACAGGATGGCGATGTCGCCCGGTGTGATTTTCTTGCCGCCGCCGCCGGAACGCTGCTTCTTGACTTTGATCGGCGTGATGCCCTGCTTGCGCAGCATCGCCTTGACCGCCTGCTCGCTCGGCCCGACGGTCTTGCCTTTCTGGCGCGCGCCCTTGCGGTCGGTGCCTTCCCAGGCCCAGCGGAGGTCCTTGGTTGCTGCACTAGCCATGCGTCACCTTCTCAATGGCTCGAAATGACGCGGTGGAGCTCATCGAGCCCCATCACACCTTGCTGGATTTTCAAGAGCCCGGAGCGCGGCAGGTCGGGGATGCCTTCCTTCGCGGCTTGGTCGGCAACGGCAATCGAGTTGCCACCCTCCATGATGATGCGGCCCGTCGCTTCCGACACCCGCATGACCTGATAGATGCCGACGCGCCCCTTGTAGCCAAGGGTGCATTGGTCGCAACCAACCGGTTTGTAGACCTGGAAATTCTCTTTGAGGTCCACTTCCGTGAATCCGGCCTTCAGCAACTGCGCTTTCGGCACGTCGTGCTCGCCCTTGCACTTTGGGCACAGGCGCCGGCCGAGCCGCTGCGCGATTATGAGGTTGACCGACGACGCGATCGCGAACGGCGCGACGCC
>CAYXYM010000236.1:0-3016 GCA_964469285.1 uncultured Gammaproteobacteria bacterium
AGCACCTGCGCGATCGCCACCTTCAGTTTCGACGACGGCATCAACACTTCGGGCTTCTCGACGCGCTGCGCATTGCGAATGCGCGTCAGCATGTCGGCGATCGGATCACTCATGCTCATGTGTGCAATCTCCTCGCTTACCAGCTGGCCTTCACCATGCCGGGGATGTCGCCGCGCAGCGCCGCCTCGCGGACCTTGTTGCGCGCCAGGCCGAACTTGCGGAAGTTGCCGCGCGGCCGCCCGGTCAGCGCACAGCGATTGCGCAGCCGCGTCGGGTTCGCGTTGCGCGGCAGCGCCTGCAGCTGACGCTGCGCGTCCAGGCGCTCTTCCATCGACAGCGTCTGGTCAGCGATCGTCGCCTTCAGCGCCTTGCGCTTGGCGTCGAACTTCTTGACCAGCGCCGCGCGTTTTGCTTCACGATTCTTGAGCGAAAGCTTTGCCAATTGAAACCCCGCGTCAGTTACGGAACGGGAACCGGAATGCGGCAAGGAGCGTCTTCGCTTCCTCGTCCGTTTTCGCAGTCGTCGTGATGCTGATGTTCATCCCCCGCAGCTTGTCGATCTTGTCGTACTCGATCTCGGGAAAGATGATCTGTTCTTTCAGACCGATGTTGTAGTTGCCCTTGCCATCGAACGCCCGGCCGGACACGCCGCGGAAGTCGCGCACGCGAGGCAGGGCGATCGTCACCAGGCGATCGAGGAACTCGTACATTCGCTGCCCGCGCAGCGTGACCATGCAGCCAATCGGAACGCCCTGCCGGATCTTGAAGTTCGCGATCGCCTTGCGCGCCTTGGTCACCACCGGCTTCTGTCCGGCGACCTTGGTCATATCGGCCACCGCCGCGTCGATGTTCTTCTTGTCGACGATCGCTTCGCCGACCCCCATGTTCAGCGTGATCTTGGTGATCCGAGGCACTTCCATCACCGACTTGTAGCCGAACTGCTTGGCGAGCTGCGGTACGACCTGCTCGCGATATTGCGTCAAGAAACGTGCCATTGCCCCGCCCCTCAGCTCTTGCTGCCGACGACGGCGCCGTTGCTCTTGAACACGCGCACCTTCTTGCCGTCGACCACCTTGACTCCGACCCGGTCGCCCTTCTTGGTCGCCGGATTGAACAGCATCACGTTCGAACGGTCGATCGGCATCGTCTTGTCAACGATGCCGCCGGCCACACCCTTCATCGGGTTCGGCCGAACGTGCTTCTTGGCCACGCCGACACCTTCGACCGTCACATGCGTCTCATCGACGCGCGCCAGCACGACCCCGCGCTTGCCCTTGTCCCTGCCCGAGATCACGATGACCTCGTCGCCCTTGCGGATGCGGTCCATCTCGCGCTCCTTAGAGAACTTCCGGCGCCAGCGACACGATCTTCATGAAGCGCTCGGTACGCAGTTCACGCGTTACCGGCCCGAAGATGCGGGTGCCGATCGGCTCCAGCTTGTTGTTGAGCAGCACGGCGGCGTTGCTGTCGAACTTGATCGCCGAGCCGTCCGGTCGACGCAGGCCGCTGGCGGTGCGCACGACGACTGCGCTGTAGACCTCGCCCTTCTTCACGCGACCGCGCGGCGCTGCTTCCTTGACCGTGACCTTGATGACGTCTCCGACATTCGCATAGCGCCGCTTGCTGCCACCCAGCACCTTGATACACATCACCGAGCGTGCGCCGGTGTTGTCGGCGACGTCGAGCATCGATTGCATCTGAATCATTGTTCTGTCCCAACTTGTCCCGCGTGCCTGGCCCTTGGGCACGACACCGCGGACAGTCTTGGTCCCGTTCGGGTGAGTGAACTGCGCCCAGGAGCCGCTGGTCATCCGCTGCCGCGGAAGTCACCCGTCCCCAACGCCGTTCCGGATTCTTGCCTTATCGCGACAAAGCCCTGCAGACGGCCGCGGAAAAGCCTGTAATGCTATCGAAATCCAACCACAGGCGCAAGCTCACACCTGCGCCGCCTGCTGAACCACGCGCTTGACCATCCAGGTCTTCGTCTTGGAGATCGGTCGCGTCTCGGCGATCTCGACAAGATCGCCCTCGTTGACCTGGTTGCGTTCGTCGTGCGCGTGGTACTTGGTGGTCCGCACCACGTACTTGCCGTAGACAGGATGCTTGACTCGGCGTTCGACGCGAACCGTGACCGTCTTGTCCATCTTGTTGCTGACCACGCGTCCGACCAGAGTACGCGCGAGCTTGCTGGTTTCCGTGCTCATTTCGCCGCCGCCTTTTCCGTGAGCACGGTGCGCACGCGCGCAATGTCGCGGCGCACTCGGCGCATCTGGCTCGTGTTCTGCAACTGCTGCGTGGCCTTCTGCATCCGCAGCGAAAACTGCGCCTTCAGCAGATCCTGCAGTTCTTTGTTCAGCGCAGCCGCATCTTTCGACCGCAGTTCCTTCGTTTCCATCCGTGTTCCTCCCGCGGGCGGGTCCGTCACATACCGAGCTGGCGCGCGACGACGATCGTCTTCAGCGGCAGCTTCGCCGCTGCCAGCGCAAACGCTTCACGCGCCAGCGTTTCGTTGACGCCGTCCATCTCGTACAGCACCTTGCCAGGCTGAATTTCCGCCACCCAATACTCCGGATTGCCCTTTCCGTTGCCCATGCGGACCTCGGCCGGCTTCTGCGAAATCGGCTTGTCCGGAAAGATGCGGATCCAGATACGGCCGCCACGCTTGATGTGACGAGTGATCGCGCGCCGCGCTGCCTCAATCTGCCGCGCAGTGAGACGGCCTCGTTCGGTCGCCTTCAGTCCGAACTCGCCGAAGGCGACGTTTGCCCCGCGCGCGGCAAGACCGCGATTGCGGCCCTTCTGCTCCTTGCGGTACTTGCGTCGTGCCGGTTGCAGCATTTCTCAGTCTCCGTTATTGCGCGCCGCCGTCGGGCTTCTTGTCCGTCGGCTTGGTCGCCGCCTTGCGCACTCGCTTGACCGCCGGCTTGGCGGCGGCCTCGTCCTTTGTCGGCGCAGCTTCCCCCGCCGCCGGACCGGCCCGCGCCGCATCAGGGGGGCGCGGCGCCCGGCGCGGCCC
>CAYXYM010000237.1:0-6462 GCA_964469285.1 uncultured Gammaproteobacteria bacterium
ACGCGGTGCACGGGTCGGTCGCCAAGCTGGTTGCGCTCCGCGAGGAGTTCGTACAGATGCCACGAGATCGCCTCGCCTTCGCGGTCCGGGTCGGTCGCGAGGTACAGCGCGTCCGCCTTCTTCAGCGCTTTCGCGATTGCATTGATGTGTTTCTCGCTGCGCTCGCTGACCTCGTAATTCATTTTGAACCCGTGCTCGGGATCAACGGCGCCTTCTTTTGGCACGAGGTCGCGCACGTGGCCATACGACGCGAGCACCGCAAAATCTGCGCCGAGATATTTCTCGATCGTCTTCGCTTTCGCGGGAGACTCGACTATGACGAGGTTTTTACTCATGACCGGGTATCAGTTCGCAGAGGCGACCATGTTTGGCCGCCTGGCACGGCGCAGGAATCAGTGGAACTCGCCGGACCGTTCTTCGAAGAACAGGTCCTCCATCCAGGGTTGCGGCGTTTCTTCGCCGGGTTGGTTGAACATGACCATCAATACCACCCATTTAACTTGGTCGATATCGATATCGTCGGATTCGAGCGCCATCAGACGGTCGAGGACGACCTCGCGCTGTTGCGCGTTCAGCAGACCGACCTGCTCAAGATAGAGCAGGAAACCGCGGGCGCCGGGCTCGAGGCGCGCGACCTCTTCGTTTGCGAATACGCGAACGGAGCGGCTCGCGGGCATCGCACATTCGCCCTGGCCCGGCTCGGCGGCCAGGCCCTCAAGCCACGCAAACGCTTTCGATATCTCGGTGCGGCGGAAGCCCGCTTCCTGTAATTCGACCCGGAGTGACTCCTGGTCTGGGTTCATCTCGGTCTCGTCATCCATGTAATTCTCGAAAAGGTACATCAGGACATCGAGCACGTTTTCTTTCATCCCAAGTCCCCCAATGGCGCTCTGGCGTACCCCCCGCCGGGCGCGGATTCCACGAGACCGCGGAGTTCCATAATCAGGAGCATGGACGATACGGCATCAGGCGTCAATCCGCTCCGCTTGACCAGTCGGTCGATCGATGCGGGCGTCTCGTCCATGCATGCAAGCAGCTTTTCGTAGTCGGCATCCGCCTCGAACGCAGCCGTCGCACCGGTTGAATCGTGGCGCGCCGACGCCACGCCCGCGCCGACCAGACCCAGCATTGGCCCGAGTTCCTCGACGATGTGCTCCGCGCTATCAACGAGTTTTGCGCCTTGCCGGATCAAGTAATGGCAACCTTTTGCGAGCGGATTATGGATAGACCCGGGTATCGCGAACACCTCACGACCTTGCTCGGCGGCGAGGCGGGCGGTGATTAGCGAGCCGCTACGCACGGCCGCCTCGATCACAAGCGTGCCGGCGGCAAGACCGCTGATGATGCGATTGCGTCGCGGGAAGTTTTCGACGCGCGCGCCGGTGCCCGTCGGAAACTCGGAAACAAGCGCGCCTCGCTGCGCAATCTCACGCCCGAGCGCCGCGTTGCGCCGCGGATAGATTTCATCGAGCCCGGTAGCGCACACAGCGATGGTGCGGCCGGTGGTGAGTGCGCCGCGGTGCGCAGCAGCGTCAACGCCGAGTGCAAGCCCGCTGACGATGGTGAAACCGCAACTGGCGAGGTATGACGCGAACGCCTCCGCGTTCTCGAGACCGACGCGCGTCGGGTTGCGCGAGCCGACGATTGCGAGCGTCGGCGTGGTGAGTAGCGCGGGGTCGCCGACGACGAACAGCGCGAGCGGTGCGTCGTCGGTCTGTGCGAGCAGCGGGGGATACGCGTCGTCGGTACACGGAATGAAATGATGGTCGGGCGCGGCGAGCCATTCGGCATCGCGTTCGATCGCGGGCCAGTCGGGTTCGTCGCGGAGCGCGCGCGATTCAAAGATTGCGCGCGGCGCGCCGTGGCGCTCGAGCAACGCGCGCGCAGCTTGCGGAGAAAGGTCGGGCGCACGCACGAGCGCGAGCCACCATGAGAGGTCAGTCATGTGTTGGAGCCGTCCTTGGCTATCGCGACGCGAAGGCGCCGCTCCCACAATCAGGGGTTTTTGACAAAATCACCGATGGCCATGTCGCGCGTCGATCGCATCACCAGTCCGTACGCGACGCGCTCCGTCGCGCGGAACACGATGAGCTCGCCGCCGCGTTCGTCAGGCAGTTGCACCGTGCGGCTACGGAACAGGCCACCGCGCGCGTTCGGGTCCTTCATCTTCTCACCCGCGCGCCACAGCGACAGCACCACGCCCGGTTCGACACCGTCGCGCATCCCGCGGTTGATGACGACCACTTTATATTGGCTGACGGTCAGGCCCTCGCCGACAATCGCGATGACGCGTCCCTTGACGTCGGTGTCCGGTGCGCGCGGGTACAGGTTGTCGCTGAGCGGCGCCGCACCGTGAATCAGGCGGTCACCGGTCATCGCCTCCTGGCGGCTCGCCGTTATGAGGATGGTCGCGGGGTCGCCGAGCCGGTCGATGGTCGCGTCGGCGATGTACATGGCTTCGTAGCCGAGCACTTCGCGCGTGTCGGGATCGCGATACGCCTGTCCCTTGCGCACCACGGTCCAGTCGAGTTCCGGATCCTCCGGGAAGCCCCGGGCATACACGCGGGTGCCCTGCGCCGACATCAGGCGGCCGTCCACCGCACGCAATAGATACGGGGCGTCGTCGAGTTCATCGCGGCCGACGACGCTGGGTTGGTCGAGGAAGGGCCGAATCGCCTCGAGCGGGATCATCGGGATGGGATCGTCGATCTCGCTGACGCGCATGCCCGGCGACAGGCGCTCGACGCGCGTGCGGTCCACGACCAGTTGCGGGCGACCGTCGACCCACACGAGGCGGATGATGTCGCCGGGGTAGATCAGGTGCGGGTTCGCGATTTCCGGGTTCACCTGCCAGATATCCGGCCAGAGCCACGGATCGCGCAGAAACATCGCCGAAATGTCCCACAGCGTGTCGCCGCGCTTGACGACGTAGGTTTCCGGTACCCCGTCGCGGAGGACCGTGCCTGTGGTGCGCTCCTCGGTCTGCGCCGCCAACGGCGCGGCGACGGCGGCCAGGGCGCAGGCGAGTACGCCAGCGACGGTGCGGTAATGAGCAGTTCTCTGAGCGTTCATGGTGCGGGTCCCCACGCGCTGTTGGTATATAATGTCGCGACTTTAGCAGTTTTTACGATTCTGTCATGAGCGTTTTGAATATTCTCCAATTTCCGGACCCCCGTCTGCGCGAAAAGGCGCAACCCGTTCCCGTGGTTGACGACGAGATCCGCCGGTTGGCCGACGACATGATCGAGACCATGTATGACAGCAATGGTATCGGCCTTGCCGCGACCCAGGTGGGCGTCGCGAAGCGGGTCATGGTCATCGACGTGTCTGAAAACGGCGACAACCCCCAGGTCTTCATCAATCCGGAAATCGTATCCGGCGACGGGGAGGCGGAAATCCAGGAAGGCTGTCTGTCCGTGCCGGGGTTCTACGAAAACGTGAAAAGGCTCGGCCACGTGAAGCTGCGCGCGCTCGGCCGCGATGGCAAGGCCGTCGAGCTCGACGCCGACGAGCTTTTCGCGATCTGCATCCAGCACGAAATCGACCACCTGAACGGCAAGCTGTTCGTCGATTACCTGTCCGAACTCAAGCGTAACCGCATCCGCAAGCGGCTCGAGAAAGAGCAGCGGCAGCGCCTGACCGACGGGCCGTCGCCTGCGCGCGAATCCCGCGGCATCCCGGTCATCTAGCGCTGAACCGGCGGATAATCTTCGCCGGCACCCCCGGCTTCGCGGTCCCGACGCTCTCCGCGCTCATTGCGCACGACCGCGCCCCCATCGCGGTGATTACGCAGCCGGATCGCGCGGCTGGCCGCGGCCGTCGCATCCAACCCAGCCCCGTCAAAGTCCGCGCGCTCGAGGCCGGCATCCCCGTGCTGCAACCCGGTGCGCTCCGCCAAGACGACCTTGCTGCGCTCAAGCCCGACTACCTCGTGGTCGTCGCCTACGGGCAGATTCTGAAGCCCGACGTGCTCGCATTGCCCACCCACGGGTGTCTGAACGTGCACGCGTCGCTGCTGCCGCGCTGGCGCGGCGCGGCGCCGATTCAGCGCGCGATACTCGCCGGCGATGCTGAGACCGGTGTCTCCATCATGCAAATGGAAGCGGGTCTCGACACGGGTCCCGTCTGGCTCACGCGGCGCGTGCCAATCACGGACGCAGACACCGCGACGACGCTCCATGACACGCTCGCGGCGCTCGGCGCCGACGCGTTGCTCGATGCGCTCGCGCTGATCGAGTCCGGCGACACGACCCCGATCGCGCAGCCGGCGGACGGCGTGACTTATGCGCACAAGCTGGCGAAGGACGAAGCCTGGATCGACTGGACACAACCGGCCGCAGCCATCGCGCGCCAGGTGCGTGCGTTCGATTCGTGGCCGGTCGCCCAGACGAAACTCGACGGCAAGGTGATTCGCATCTGGCGCGCTGAACCATTACGTGGGAGCCAATCTGTGATTGGCGAGCTTTTCGGAACAATCACCAACGCAAGCCCAGACGGCATCGACATCGTCACCGGCGACGGCCTCCTGCGGCTCACCGAAATCCAACTCCCCGGCGGGCGGCGCATCAGCGCGCGCGAATTCGCGAGCCAGCGCCCGCTGGCTGGTTCGCGCGTTGGCCGCTGACGCCGGCGCCCCGGCGCGCCACGCCGCGGCAGCGGCGGTCGCCGCCGTCGCACAGGGTGAATCGCTCGCGGACGCGCTGCCGCCGCTCCTTCAAGCGTTACCGGAGCGAGACCGCGGCCTCGCGCAGGAACTCGCGTACGGCACGGTGCGCTGGCGTGTGCAGCTCGACGCGCTGCTCGGTCCTCTGCTCGAACGCCGGCCATCAAGTGCGTTCGTCGCGGCGTTGCTCGCGGTCGGGCTGTACCAACTCCGTCGAACGCGCATCCCCGAGCACGCCGCTGTCTCCGCGACCGTCGCGGCCGCGCCGCAGCGGTTGCGCGGCCTCGTCAACGCGGTCCTGCGCAGTGCGCAGCGACGCGCCGCCGAACTCGACGCGGCAATCGCCGACGACTCGGTCGCGCAGAGCGCGCACCCGCGTTGGCTGCTTGAGCGGCTGCAACTCGACTGGCCGGACGATTGGGAGGCGATCGTCGAAGCGAACAACACGCCCGCACCGATGACACTACGCGCACGCGACGACCGCGATGCGTACCTTGAGGCATTAGCCGGTGTAAACATCGTGGCATCGCCAGCCCCCCATGCGCCGATGGGCATCGTGCTCGAGGATGCGGTCGCCGTTTCCCGACTTCCGGGTTTCTCGGATGGTCGTGTCTCGGTGCAGGATGGGGCCGCGCAGCTTGCTGCGGGCTTGCTGGACGCGGGGCCGGGCAGCGCTGTGCTCGATGCGTGCGCGGCGCCGGGCGGCAAGACCTGCCATATCCTCGAGCGTGAAGCGTCGGTCAAACTGACCGCGGTTGAAGTCGACGCACAACGCGCGCGGCGCATCGATGAATCGCTCGCGCGCCTCGGCCTCACCGCGCGCGTCGTCGTTGCCGACGCCGCGCGGCCTGCGGACTGGTGGGACGGCGAACCGTTTGCGCGGATCCTCCTCGACGCGCCGTGCTCGGCGACGGGCGTGATTCGCCGCCACCCCGACATCCGCGCGCTGCGGCGCCCGTCCGACATCGCGGCACTCGCCACGCGCCAAAACGCGCTGCTCGCCGCACTGTGGCCGCTGCTCGCCGAAGGTGGGCGGTTGCTGTACGCGACGTGTTCGGTGCTGCGCGCGGAGAACGACGAGGTCGTTGCTGCATTCGTCGCCGCGACGGCGGATGCGCGTGTGGAGACGATTGATGCGGGCTGGGGGCGGCAGGCGGAGTACGGGCGCCAGATATTGCCGGGGCAGGACGGCATGGACGGGTTCTATTATGCTTGTCTGCGCAAGGGGGTTGAATGCAGATGACCGTGCCAGTTCGCCGTTTCCGGCCGCTGCTGTTCGCGCTGACGGCGGGATTGTGTCTGGCGTCTGCATCCGCGCCGGCGCAGGAGCAGTCGGAACCCGGCTTCGTGATCCGCACTGCGTTCACCGATCTTGTCGACGGCACGCACCTGCTGTACGCGGACATCGACTACGGGCTCGGCGAAAGCGCACTCGACGCGCTCGAGAATGGCGTGCCGCTGACGTTCGAGGTCGAGGTGGTTGTAACCCGTGCACGCGCCTGGTGGTTCGACCAGGAAGTCATCACAATCAACCAGCACTACGAGCTCGTGTATCACCCGTTACCGGACCGCTTCGTGATCCGCAACCTGAACAGCGGTCGGCAGACGAGTTACGTTAATTTCCGCTCGGCGGCGACCGAACTCGGCCGAATCTCTGAAATGCCGATCGTCGATGACGCGTTGTTGATTGACGGCGCCGAATACCAGATCCGGCTACGCGTTCGATTGGTGGTCGAGGCGTTCTCCGGGCCCGTGCGCTGGGTCGCAATGCTGTTCCCGAGGTGGCGACTCGTCAGCGA
>CAYXYM010000238.1:0-3055 GCA_964469285.1 uncultured Gammaproteobacteria bacterium
GCCGACCATGTCGCGGCCGGCCCGGCCGGTGCAATCGACGCCGACGGGTTGTCGGACGCGCGGCGCACGCTGCGCCGGCATACGCACGAAACGATCGCGAAAGTCACTGACGATGTCGGCCGGCGGTATACATTCAATACCGCTATCGCTGCGGTCATGGAACTACTCAACCATGTCTCGCGCTTCGAGGATACAAGTGAGCAGGGCCGCGCCGTCATGCGCGAGGCGCTGGAATCGGTCGTGCTGTTGCTCGCACCGATGGTCCCGCATATCTGCCACGCGATGTGGCGCGCGTTGGGGCACGACGGCACAGTCGCTGACGCGCGGTGGCCGGCGGTAGACGAGGCGGCACTGGTCCGCGATACGCTGCAACTCGTGGTTCAGGTCAACGGTAAATTGCGCGGCGGCGTCGAGGTCGCGAAAGACGCCGACAAGACGACCATCGAGCGACTTGCGCTCGCGGACCCGGCCGTCGCGCGGCACCTCGACGGCAAGCAGGTGACGCGCGTCATCGTCGTCCCCGGCCGGCTCGTGAACATCGTCGCGGCGGACCAATGACGCGGACGCTTGCGCTGAGGGTGCTTGTGTCGTGCGCATGCGTCGCTATCGCGGCGTGCGGATTCCAGTTACGCGGCGCGAATCCGGTGGATCCTCGCTTGAGCCCGCTTGTGATCGACACCGTGCGCTCCGGTTCGGCGCTGCTGCCCCCGCTGCGGCGCGCGCTTACCGACGCGGGCGTTGAGCTGGTTGCGGACGGCACGGATGGTGCGGGCGCGCTGACGCGACTGCTCATCACCGCGGACGTTGCCGGGGAGCGGGTCATCGCGGTCACACCCCAGGGGCAGCCACGCGAGGCGGAGCTCTTTTATACCGTGGAGTACCAGCTTGTGGACGCCGATGGCAAGTTGTTGCTCGATCGCGCGGTCACGCTGCGTCGCGAGTTTGCGATCAGCGAGCGGGATATCCTCGGCAAGACCCACGAAGCCGAGGTTTTGGCCGACACGCTGGTGCATGATATGGTCATCACCATGGTCCGCCAATTGGCGGCGGTGACCCCATGATTCCCGCGACCCGCACACTGCCTTACCTTGCGTCGCTGCTCGCAGCGGCAGTGATTGTATTGCAGTTTGCTGCGGTCCAGCACTCCATCGAACACGGCGGCACACTGCCGGATATCGGGTGCGAATTCTGTGTCTCCGGCACGGCCACTGCGTCGCTGTCCACGCACCCGACGACGCCGCACTCGGCACCGCCGTCTGCCGACGCGCCAATGCACGAACCGGCGGTATCGCCGCCAGTCTCTCTCCGCACCCATCCGCCCGCACGCGGACCGCCGCTCCACGCCTGAACGAACCCTGTCTCGCCGCGAGTCGACCCGGTCGGCACGCCGCGAACGCATTTCGACCAGATTGGAGAGGGCGTCCGATGAGTCTGTTCAGAATTACAATCTTTGCCGCCGTTGCGCTCGCGGGCGCGCCGGCGCTCGCGCAGGATACGAGCTTCAATCCTGCAATTTCCGTCATTATTGACGGGGCGTATTACGGCGACAGTCTCGACGGCCGCGCCGCGGAACTCGCACGAGAACTCGATGGCTTCGTGCGCCATCATGGTGACCACGGTGACGACCACGGCCACGCACACGGCGGCCTGAACGAGGGGTTTAACCTCCGGGAGGTCGAAATTGCGGCGTCGGCGACCATCGATCCGTATTTCGACGGCGTCGTGATGCTCGCAATCGGCGACGGTGAACTCGAGGTCGAAGAGGCGTTTGTCGTCACGCGCGCACTACCGGCCGGCCTCACCGTGAAGGCGGGCAAGTTCCTCTCGGACATCGGCTACTTGAACAAGCGGCATCCGCACGCATGGTTGTTCGTCGACCGACCCTTGATGAGCGAGGCGCTCTTCGGTGACCACGGTCTGCAGGAAACGGGTCTGCAGCTCGTCTGGGTGCCCGCGACGCCGTTCTACACGCGCATCGGGATCGAGTCCCTGCAGGGCGAGAATGAAATGCTGGCCGCGCAGGTCGAGGAAGCTGAGGCGGTGGAAGGCACGCCGCGTCTCTTCGAAGACCGGTCGGGGCCGCGAATGCTGACGGTATTTGCTAAAGCGGCGCCGGATCTCGGGTACGACCACGCCCTGCAGGCCGGCGTCTTCGCCGGGCGCTCGTCGAGCCACCAAGAGAGTATCGAGGAAGCGACGCATTACATCGATTTCGATGGCGACGCGCAATTCTGGGGCGCCGACCTCGTTTATAAATACGACGCCGGCGGCGATGCGGGTCGCGGGTCGGTGGTCGTGCAGGGCGAGTACGCGCGGCGGAAACGAACGCTCGACACGCAGGAAATCTTTTTCATCGCTGACGAGGGCTTCCTGCCCGGTGAAGGCAGCGCGATTGAACGGTTTCGAGAGACGCAGGACGGGTTTTATCTCCAGGCCGCGTACGGGATCGCAGCGCGCTGGTCTGCCGGTATTCGGCTCGACGCAGTGGGGGGCGTGAACGAGACGACGTTGGATGGCGGTGAGTCGTGGGGCAGTTCGAAGCGGTATACCGCGATGGTCGCGTGGATGCCGACCGAGTTCTCACGGCTGCGGTTGCAAGTTTCCCGTGGCGACTTCGCGGTCGAAGACGGGGAACGTGAATCGTTCAACCAGTTCTTCGTGCAGTGGCAAATGAGCCTTGGCGCGCATGGCGCGCATGCATTCTGAGGGTGTGTCCATGAAATCAATGATAGGAATCATCGCCGTACTCGGCTTGTTTGCTGCGCCGGTCCACGCAGCGCTCGACATTGTCGCAACCACATCAAACATGGGCGCACTCGCGCGCATTGTCGGCGCCGGTCACGTGTCGGTCACCGTGTTGGTGCCGCCGGATCGCGACGCACATTATCTTGAAGCGCGGCCGAGCATGATGTCGGCGCTGCGGCGTGCCGATCTACTGGTCGCGGTGGGCGCCGAGCTCGAAGCGGGCTGGTTGCCCGCGGCGCTGCGCGGGGCGGGCAACCGCGAGGTGATGGCGGGCGCACGCGGTTACTTTGAGGGCGCTGCCGCGGTGGCG
>CAYXYM010000239.1:0-3816 GCA_964469285.1 uncultured Gammaproteobacteria bacterium
TCGACGAGCGCCTGCGCGTTCTGGAACGCGGCGGCGCGGATTTCGTCGTTGCCCGCCTGTTTGAGCTCCATCATGCTCGAGCGCATCGACGATAGACTCAGCATCGTGATGATGATCAGGAAGATCAGCGCGGTAATCAGCGCAGCGCCCTGTTGCTTCGTTTGCCTATGCATCAGTTTCGTCCCAGGTTGCGCAGGTTGGCGGGATTGCGCAGCAGGATTGTCGTGGTCGCCGAGCGGCGGTAGAAGCCGTCCCTCAGGTCCACGGTCGCATTGCCAAGCAAGTAGGTTTTCGGGTTCACGTAACCCTGCTCAGGGCGCAGGCTGCGCGCGAGCACGTGCACGCGAATCGCGGTGACCGTCGGCCACTGCGCGGCGGTCGGTACGGAAATGTACCGCTCGGGCAGACCATCACTGTTTGCGTCGACGCCGTACTCGACCTGCAGCTGCTCGATGCCCTCGACCAGGCATTCGGTCGTCATCGTCGGCGTCTCGTCCTCCGCCATGACCATGACTTTGCGGCACAAGGTCGGAATGTCGTCGCCCTCAGTCGAGAAATTGCGAATGTAGTGGACGGTCGGCGCGTACTCGCGGTTTTCGACGCAACCGTCGACCAGAAATGCGCCCGACTTCGGGTGCAGGAACAGGACGCCGGTGATGCCGTTGTCGGCGAGATAGACGAAATCGTCCTCCAGCAAGTCGTCATCATTGAAGTCATGCACGCACTCGTTCGGCTCATCCTCGATTCGGTGGGCGCGCACGCGCTTGACCGCGAGTACGTCGGTGCCGGCGAGGAATTCGGTGTCATCGATACAATTGAACGCTGCAGCCGCCGCGGCCGCAGTCGCGTTGTCGACGCCGCTGATCGGGCTCGACAGGTCGTACGCCCACTCGCCCAAAGCGCCCACGCCGCAGTCGTTTTCGACGGCCAGCGTCGAGTCGTTCTGGATCGAGATTGGCTCGAGCACACCGCCCCAGAAGCCCGCCATCGATGCGTCCGCGACGACGACTTCGATCGCGAACCGCAGGTTGGCCTGCATCGTCGCGATCTGTTCGTCCTGGTTGAAGCTCTGGCGCGTCTGCGTGAACAGCGTCGCGATGCCGAGCGTCAGCATGAGGCCCAGCGCCATGGCAATCATGAGCTCGGCAAGCGACATTCCGTGTTGGTTGCGCATCATTGGGTCGGCGTGATGTACGTGGCGATGGTCAGGATGCGGCGGAATTCATCGGTCTCGCCGTACAAGCCGGAGCCCTCCCCGCACGCGTGAATGACCGGGTTCGACAGCGGCGTGACTCCGCGCCATGCGATGGACACGGTGTATAGGCCCGCCGCGCCGCCGACCGGCCCCTCGATGCAGGCCTGCGGCGACACGAGTCCGCCGGTCGGGGTGTCCTCGACCAATTCAGAATTGCCGTCCAGCGCTTGCTCCCATTCTGCGAGGTCGTACCACGCCATTTGCGTCGCATTGCAGTTCGCGGCAGTGCAGTCGACCGGCGCGGCGCCGAGTGTTCCGCCGCCGAGGGCCACGCCCTCGTCGAGCGTGTATTCGCTGAGCATCCGTCCGTTCGCGCGCATACGCTCGACCATGTCAGACGCGAGCAGCGAGGCCGTCGTACGCTGCAGCGCGTCGTAGTTCGCCTTTTTTGAGATTGTCTGCAGGCCGGCCACGGCGAGTAGGCCGATAGAAAAAATCAACAGGGTCACGAGCACCTCGATCAGCGTGAAACCGCGCGCGTTCATTCGGCGCATGCGTCACCCCCGTAGTCGGTTCGCGGGCGACCGGTCGTCGAGATGTCGACTGCGCGCGACGCCGTCGTTTCGCCGGATTCGCACAGGATGATCCGGCCCGACGCGTTTTCAAGCAGGCGACCGTTCGATGCGTACGTCAATGCGCTGCCGAAGTCGAATGAGCGGAGGCGCATCGCGCCACGCGGTGCATCCACGGTTGCGAGGATATCCTCACCGCTGTCGACGACCCCGGGGTTCGTCGGGTCGATGTAAACGAGCCAACCGCCGGTCCAGTCGCCGGCGCCGGTGAGACAGGCGGTCTTCGCAGGGTTACTGCGGCAAACGGTGACCCGGCGGTTACGCGTGATGGATTCGGCGCGCGCGAGATGCAGCGATGAGAGCAAGTCGTTGACCGCGGCAGCGCGCCGATTCGATGCGATGAGGTTGTTGTATGCGGGCAGCGCCATCGACGCGACGATGCTCATCACGGCGAGCGTGACGAGGAGTTCGACGAGCGTGAAGCCGCGTGCTCCGGTGCGTTCCATGGGCCAGAGAATAGTCCCCGACCGCACGCAACCGGGGCCATTTCCGACGAGCGGCGCGATTTTGGCGACGAACGGTCAGGGCGGACACGCGTCGGGGCGTGAGTCCCCGCGCCGAACGCGGCCCGTCGGCGCGACCACAACGGCGCGGGCCGGGCAGACGAGGATCGTGCCGTTCGTCGACCGGCCGTGGGGCCTGAACCGGAAACGGTTGCGGTTCGCGCGAACCCGCACGCCGGACGCCGGGTCGCCGCGATGGAGTACCGCGTCGGCAGGGATGCCGTCACCGTATTGCCAGTCGGCGGGTTCGGTGAACGCGATCCAGCCCATACGCCAATCACGATCGCAGCGTGAACCGGTTGCGCTCGGGCACACGCTGACCATGCGGTTTCGCATCACTGCGGCGTGGCGCGCGTGCTGCAGCGACGCGACCAACGCATTCACCGTGACCACGCGGCGGTGATCGGCGAGCAGCGCCGCGAACGACGGCCATGCGACGAACGCAAGGATCATCGCCACGACCGCGACCACGAGCGCCTCCATTACGGTGAATCCTTTCATCGCGGTGTAAGCTTGGTGGCCGATGTCCGCCCCTTCTACAACTCGTGACATAGCTGCCGGCGACTTCATCGTTGTGGGCGGCGGCGTCATCGGGCTCACCAGCGCCTTGGCGCTCGCAGAGCGGGGCTTTCGGGTCACGCTCGTCGAACGCGCGCCGGGGCCGGCGAGCGAATCGTCCGGCGCCGCGGCGGGCATCGTTTCGTTGGTGTATCCCTGGGACTATCCGGCGGGCGTGCAAGCGCTCGCGCGCCATAGCCGCGAGCGTTATCCGTACTGGTACAACAAATTTTCCGTGCCGGGCCTGCTTGCATTCGACGCAGCGCCCGCCGATGCGGGCGAACGGGTCGATGCTGCGCACATCGCTGAGTTGGTGCCATCGCTCGTCCCGCCGCACGCAGACGGCGCGGTCTGGCTGCGCGACGTCGGTGCGGTCGAGCCGCGGTTTCTCGCCGCGTCGTTGGCGGCGCGTGCCGCGGAGCGCGACGTCGCGCTCCGTTGGGCCAGCGAGGTCATCGGTTTGGCCGTGGGTGATGGCGGCGTGAGTGGCGTGCGCCTCGCCAATGGCACGACACTGACCGCGCCGCGTGTGCTGGTCGCCGCCGGCGCGTGGAGCGGCGTGTTGCTCGCGCCGCTCGGCATCGGTGTGCCGGTTCGCCCGGTGCGAGGACAAATCATCGAAATAGGCGGAGCGCCTGGCATCCTCAATACCATCGTCACGCACGACCACCGTTACCTGCTGCCGCGCGGCGACGGCCGGATCGTGGTGGGCAGCACCGCCGAGGACACCGGTTTCGACGCATCGACGACGGACGACGCCGGCGCCGAATTGAAGCGCTACGCCGATGCCTTGCTGCCGCCGCTCGCGCCGCTCACCGTGTCGCGGCATTGGGCGGGGCTGCGGCCCGCGTCGCCGGACGGCGTGCCGCTGATCGGGCCCGTGCCCGAAATCGCTGGCCTGTGGCTGAATCTCGGCCATTTCCGCAAC
>CAYXYM010000240.1:0-2818 GCA_964469285.1 uncultured Gammaproteobacteria bacterium
GAGCAGTCGCTCTGCCTGGTGGTCGAACTCGATCCGCGTCAGCACCTTCTCGTGGCCGACACCGCGGCGGGGATCTTGATTGACGAGCTCGACGAGCTCTTCGACCGTGTGCTTGCCGTCGCCGATTACATGGCCAGGTAAGCGTTTCGCGGCGGCGACGAGCTCGCCGTTGACGACCAGCAACCGATGGTCGAAGCCCTCGATGTACGATTCGATGATGACATTGCGGCCGTGTTCCGCCGCCTTGTTAAAGGCCACCTCGACCTCTTCGGGGGTCTGCAGGTTGATCGACACGCCGCGGCCGTGGTTGCCGGCGAGCGGCTTCAGGACGACCGGGTACCCGACCCGTTGCGCGGCACGCACCGCCTCGCGTGCGGATTGTGCGAGGCGCTGCGACGGGACCGGCAGGCCGAGATCGCGCAGGATATGGTTGGTCTCTTCCTTATCCGACGCGAGCTCGACGGCGATGTTGCCGGTGCGACTCGTTGTCGTTGCCTGAATGCGTTGCTGGTGGCGGCCGTGCCCGAACTGCACGAGGCTCTGCCGGTTCAGACGAATCCACGGAATGCCCCGCTCTTCAGCGGCGCGCACCAGCGACGCGGTGCTGGGCCCGAACGCGCGGCGCTGCGCGTACCGGATGAACGCGTCGCGCTCTTCGGCAAATTCCCAGTCGTCGCCGGGCGCGCCTTCGGGTTTCAGGTCGGCGGGCAGCAGGCTGTGCAGCAGCGCAAGCGCGAGCTCGCCGGCCAGACGACCGACCTCCTCGTCCTCGTACTGGAACACCATGGTGTAATGGCCGGGGCGACCGTCGATTGAGCGGGTGCGACCGAAGGTGACATGCGAGCCGGCGACGTTCTGCAGCTCGATCGCGGCATGCTCCATCACATGGCCGAGCCAGGTGCCCTCGCCCTCGCGCAGTCGGCGCACGAACCCGCCGGGCTCACGGTACGAGCACCCGTGCTCGTGCAGCCCAGGGAGTCGCTCAAGCAATGCGTCGACATAAGCGTCACCGAGCCGGCTCGTCGGCCAGTGCTCGAGCTCCCCAAGGTCCAGCACATACCGGATGACCGGGAAGCGTGCGTAGAGGTTGGGACCAACATAGACGTTGGTGCTGACGATTTTCATCGACTCACTCCGCGTGGGCGATCCTCGATACGATCTCGAAACGACCGCCGGCTATAAGGATATGCAGCTTGATTCCAATCAGGCTCACCGGCTCGCCATCGCGGGCTCGGTCCATCGAAGAGTACTTCAAGTCGCTGGGGTCGACGAGCGTGATGCCGCCGCTGCCGACCACTTCCAGGTCGTCGCCCGGTCGGATGAACGCCGCGGTGTCCTCGTCGAGCCCGATGCCGAGCGCGAATGGGTTGTACGCAAGCGCGGTCAGCAGGCGCCCCAGCCGGTCGCGCTGGCGAAAGTGCTGGTCGATGATGAAGCTGTTGGTCAGCCCGAGGCCCGGCGCCATCGTCACCTTGTCAGGCGACGGCGTGCTGCCCTCGCTGCCGCCGGCGATCATATGCTCGGCCAGGAATGCGGCGCCGGCCGAGGTCCCTGCGACATGCATGCCCGCTGCATTGCGGCGGCGGATGGCCTGCGCAACCGGCGTACCGCCGAGTGTCGTCGACAACCGAATCTGGTTGCCGCCGGTCATAAACACACCGTCGGACTTACCGATGTACTCGACATGCTCCTGCAACTTGCAGTCGTCGCGTGTGACGATCGGCAGCACCGCCGCGTGCTTGACGCCAAACTTGCGGAACAACTTCTCGTAGGTGCGCCCGGTCTCTTCGAGCTCCGACGCGGTCGGGATAATCGCGACGCGCGCCGACTTGCCACCGCACTCGGCGATGAAACGCTCAAGAATCTCGGGGTTTTCGAGCTTGTCCTCTGAGCCCCCGATTGGAATGATGTAACCGCGGTTTTTGTTGTCGCGCTCGCCGGACGCCATCAGATCATCGCTCCGTCGCGCAGCCGCCACGCGCCCGCCAGCATCACGTCGCTGACGCCGTGCGCAGCATCAAGCACGACCAAGTCGGCAACCTTACCTTCCGCGATGCGCCCGCGGTCGTGCAGGCGGAGCAGTTGCGCGACGTTTGCGGTGAACGCCGGCAGCACTTCGGCGAGTTCGTCGCCACCGTTCAGGAGGTCGCGCAGCGTGTCGGTCAAGCTCGCCGGGTTACCGACATCCCAATCGAGCATCACACCCTCGGCGTCGAAGTTCGGCAGGCAGCCGCCGCCATCCGAGCTGAGCGTGACGCGGTCGGCGGGCGCGCCGGACGCGAGGAAGCGCCGCAACGCATCGGCGGCGCCATAGCCGCCGCCCTTTTCTTCGTCCGGGTACGCGGTGATGTCGACGGTGCAGCCTTTACGCGCGAGCTCGAGCGCTTCATCGAACAGCGCAGAGCGACGATTCACATGCGTCGGATTGAACACACGCGCCGGCAGCTCGGAGGTCTCGAGCGCGCGGCGCACGAGGTCGAGGCCACGCGCGCCATTGCCCATATGCAGGTGGACGATGCCCGCCTTCGCCCCAATCATGCCGGCTACATACACATCGCTGGCGATGCGCAACAGCTCTTCCAGCGTCGGCTGGCTGGAACGATGATCGCTAAGCGCGAGCTCGCCGACACCGATGATCGGATCGATGAACACGATGTCGTCGCGCACGCTGCCGGTCAAGGTGACCGGCGGCACGTGATAACCACCGGTATGACACCACGCGCCCATGCCCTGCGCGCGGAGCGACAGCGTCTGCGCGACAAACTAGCGCGTATCGCGCGTCGTGTCTTCGTTCCCAAGCAGACCGACCACGCCGGTG
>CAYXYM010000241.1:0-3747 GCA_964469285.1 uncultured Gammaproteobacteria bacterium
CCTTCAGCCGACGGTAACCCTGGCGGCGCTTGAACTTCTGGATCATCACCTTGTCGCCCTTGCCGTGCGCCTTGACGGTCGCGGTCACGCTCGCGCCCGACACGAACGGCGCGCCGATCTTGACCTGTTCGCCTTCGCCGACCATCAGGACGTTGTCGAACTGGATTTCGCTGTCTGCGTCGGCAGTGAGCAGCTCCACGCGCAGCGTCTCGCCCTCGCACACACGGTACTGCTTACCTCCGGTAACAATCACGGCGTACATCGTTGTTTCTCCACGACCAATCTGGGGAAATAAAGAGCGGGGATTTTATATGGGACAGCGCCCCAGCGCAAGGTGAGTCCATGTAAAATGCGCCGATGCCCTTGGAAACCATCCGCGAACTGGTCGCCGACGACATGGCGGCCGTCGACCGCCTGATTGCGGGCCGCCTGCGGTCCGAAGTGTCCCTGATCGACCAAATGGGTCACTACATCGTCAGTAGCGGTGGTAAGCGCCTGCGGCCCACGCTGGTCCTGGCCGCGGCCGGGGCGTGTGGCTATACCGGCACCCGCCACCACGAACTCGCCGCCATCATCGAATTCATCCACACGGCCACCCTGCTCCACGACGACGTCGTGGACGCGTCGGCGCTGCGCCGAGGCCACGAGACCGCGAACGCGGTCTGGGGCAACGAGGCCGCCGTGCTGGTCGGCGACTTCCTGCATACCCGGGCGTTTCAGATGATGGTCGAGGTCGGCGATATGCGGGTGATGGCCATCATGGCCGACGCGACGAATACCATCGCCGAGGGTGAGGTGCTGCAGCTCATCAACTGCCACGACGCCGAGACGACCGAAGAACGCTACCTCGCGGTCATCCGGCGCAAGACCGCCCGCCTGTTCGAGGCCGGCGCCCAGTGCGCTGCGGTGATCGCCAGCCAACCCGCGGAAATCGAGCGCGCGCTGACGGAATATGGCATGCGGCTTGGCAGCGCATTCCAGCTGATCGACGACGCGCTGGATTACGGGAGTTCCGGCACGGATACCGGCAAGAATATCGGCGACGATCTCGCCGAAGGCAAGCCGACCCTGCCGCTCATTTATGCGATGCGCAACGGCACCCCAAAGCAGGCGGCGTTGGTCCGAAAAGCCATCATTGACGGGGGTCTCGCGAGCATCGACGGGGTCCTGGACGCCATTGAATCGACCGGCGCCATCGCTTACACTGCCGGGCTCGCGCGCGCCGAGGCGGAGCGCGCGGCCGAGGCGCTCGAGGCGCTGCCCCGGTCGCCGTACCGGGACGCGTTGGAGGCCCTCGCGGCCTTCTCGGTCAGCCGGAACTATTAGTCAATCGGGGTATAGCTCAGCCTGGTAGAGCACTGCGTTCGGGACGCAGGGGCCGGAGGTTCAAATCCTCTTACCCCGACCATTCTTTTTCGGTACGCTGGTCGGCATGCATCGAATCCCGCCACTTTCGCACTTGGAATCCGTGCTCGGCGCCGCGGTCCGCGTCGATGCCGCGATTGGCGGCTGCCTGCAAGTCATGGCGCCGAACCGGCGCACCCTCACACTGCTTTTTCGTCGCGGCCTCAGCCCAGAGTTCGAGCAGCATTTCGCCGAAGTCGTCGAGGGCGACGGCAGCGCGTGCTCACAAGCGATGGCGGAACGGCGGCGCGTGGTCATCCGTGACGTCGACGTCGACGCGGATTTCGCGCCGCACCGCAAGCTCGCCGCCGCCTGCGGCTTCCGCGCGGTGCAATCAAGCCCGTTGGTCGACAGCAACAACCGTTTGCTCGGCATGCTGTCGACGCATTTCGCTCAACCGCACCACCCGTCGACCAGCAGCCTCAAGGACCTCGATCGGTGCTGCCACGTCGCATCGCTGATGCTCGAATGCCTGGCGCACAAGGAACAGATTGAGGATCTCGACCGCAAGACCGGCGTGCCGTTCCGCGCGCTGTCGCCCGAAGCGGCGCACGCTGCGAACGCAGCGCGCACGCTGCTGCCGCTGCTGGGTCAAGACACGGGACACGTACTGCTCGCGAAAGTGGAGACCAACATGGGCATCGTCGCGCACGAACTCGGCGCGCTGCAGAAGCGCCTGGCCGTCGCCTAAGCGCTGGGCGCCTTGAGCGCCTTGTCCTCGACGTAAGTGCCAAATGCAGAGATGTCGGTCAACAACGCCATCTCGTCATCCGGAAGCTCAATCAGCAGGTGGCGACGCGACACGTCTTTGTGCTTGGTGCCGACGCGGACGTCGGCATCCGGCGCGCGGCCGATCACGTTGAGGCCCGCGTGCAGCGTCTGCTCCACGCCGTTCTCGTCGATCAATTTCAGTCCGCCGCCCCGCTTCAGCTTGTACTGCTGTTTGGACAGGAACAAGTAGACTTCGTCCCCGTCGCGCACCGTCAATGAGACTTTCTCGCCTTTCGGGAGCCGCGTGATTTCGCCGGCGGGCGCTTTCGGCGATACCAAACCATCCGCGTCGACCTGCGCGAAACGTACGAAGTGGCCGCTCTCGCCGAATTGATCGGGTATCGGCTCGTCTTTCGCCTTACGCCGCTCGCGGTATATCGCGCGCACGACATCGTGGCGTGAGTTCAGGTATTGCAAATATTTGACGAGCGCAACGCGCTTGTACGCGTCGTGGATGGTCTGGTCGGCGTTCAGCGCGGCGATGAACGCGCGCCATTGGTGGTCGTTCGAGAACAGCGTCGCGTCGAGCATGCGCAACGAATGGCTGATCGAATCGTTCTTCGTGATCGACCGCAGCAACACCGTGACGAAGCGTCGCTTCACGTCGCGGATACCCTCAATTTCCGCAATCAAATCCTCATCCGTCTGGCGCATCAGCTGTGCGATTTTTGCGCCGGGCACGTCGGTACGGCTCGCCAGCGCGAACTCGAAATCCCGAACGGAGTTGAAGGTCAGACGACGGCTGCCGACCGGCAGCGAGATGCCTTGGGGCGTGCGGACAAAGCGGTCAATCAGCTTGCGGAACATAGAGAGCCGGCGCGCGGTGACGCCGGGCCCGTCCCACGGGGGCCGCAGTCGCTCGGGGCGACGTACGATTCCATTGAAAGTCTTCTCATCCATGCCCCCGAGTGAACCACAGTGTCTGGCGGCGCACTGTGACGCGGTTGGCAGTTTAGGTGCTTGTCAGCACCTGCTCACAGTCGAGGTCATCCGGCTCGCACTCCTCGATTTCCTCGTAATCCTCGCGCTGGTCGCGCGGCAGCAACAGCCCCTGCTCGACGGCCCACAGCGAAATCTGCTCGAACAGTGACGGGTCGATGGCGCCCGACTCACTCACGCCGCCACCCTGCTCTCTGCTCGCCGCGGCCTGGCCGGCGTTGTTGTTCGTCGCCTGGTCATTCGTGCCAATGTTGCGCCCCAGCGCAATCCCACGCGCGTTCGGCGCCTGGAAGGTATCGAGGAGGCTGATGGTCGCGTGATCGTTGATGAACGATTGCTGGAAGCCGAGCGCCGTTTCGACCGGCGCCGGTGCACCACCACTGCTCAGCTTCTCGACGTTCAACTCCTGCTGGAAGCCTTCACCGATTCTATCGGCAGCGACCAACAACACGGTGTCGCCGCGGAAGATACCCGCATCGCCCGCATTGTTCAGGATGTTGCCGCCGGCGGCGACCAACACCAGCCTACCCGCCTCGACGACACCATTCTGGAGCACGATGTTCCCGCTGCTCGAGAACAGATTCAGTGTACCGGCCGCCGACAGGGTGAGGTCCTCACTGATGGTGATTGCGC
>CAYXYM010000242.1:0-2935 GCA_964469285.1 uncultured Gammaproteobacteria bacterium
GAGTAGCCCGGCGGGAATGCGAACTGATCCATGACCTGGCGGATCTGCTTGTTCGCGTCGCCGACGGTCAGGTCGACCAGGTTCGCGGTGATGGCGATACCGGTCTGGCGATTCAGGCGGCTGATATTGCGTGGGCCGGCCACGACCGAGAAGTCGGCAAGCGTTGCGAGCGTCACGCGTTCGCCGCGGTCATTGACGAGCGGCAGCTGGCCGAGTTGTTGGACCGTCTGGCGGTCGGCATCCTGGAAGCCGAGGCGCACCGCGATTTCACCCTCGGGTCCGCGGAACTCGCGCAGATTCTCGCCGCGCATACTGAGCGAGATGGCCTGTGCGACCTGTTGTGTCGTGAAGCCGTACTGGAGCGCACGGTCGCGATCGACGGTCACGCGCACTTCCTGCTCACCGGCGGTCGCTTCCGAGCGCACGTCGGTGAGGCCTTCAATCGTCGACAGGATGCGGACGACTTCGCGGCTCAGTTCGAACAGACGCTCGCTCGATTCGCCAAGAATGCGGACCTGGAGGTTCTCCGCGGTGCCGCCTCGTTTGCTCTCGAAGCTTGGCCGGCCAATCGGAATTTGCGGCAGGCCCACGCGGATCGCTTCGCGGATGACCTCGTTCGATTGCTTGCGGTCCTTTTTCAGCAGTAGGGTCGACTCAGCGCGATTGCTCTCGTAGAAGGTGTACACCGAGTCGATTTCGAGTTGCTCCTGATGCTCGTACAAGTACGCCTCGATGACATCCACGGACTCTCGGACTTTCTCGAGTGTGTAGCTACCCTCGACGTGATACAGCAGGCGAATCCGGTCATCCTCGGCGTCGGCAAACATGTCGACTTTCATCTGTGTGATCGGCACCACCACGCTGACGAGGATGGCCATCACGCCGCCGAACGCGATCCACCGCCGACGGAGCGCGAACTCAAGCACGCGCGCATACACATTGGTCAGTCGCGCGAGCCAGTTGCCGGCTTTCTGGGGTTTCGGCGAGGCGATCCGAAGCGTCAGCATCGGGATGATCGTCTGTGCGATTACGAGCGACGCGAGCAGGGCGATGGTGATTGCGTATGCGACGTGCGCAAGGAACACCGTAATCTCGTTTTGCGCCCCAAAAATATTCGGCAGGAACACGATGACCGTGGTCAGCGTACCCGCGGTCACGGCGAGCGCGACCTCCTTAACGCCAAGCAGCGTTGCCTTCCCAGGGTGGTTTGGGTACTTGAGTTTGTAGCGGTAAATGCTCTCGGTGATCACGACCGAGTTGTCGACGAGCATGCCGATCGCGAGCATCAGCCCCATCATCGAGAGGATGTTGAGCGTGAGGCCCATGAAGTACATGAAGCCCAGTGTGATGAGCACCGCGCACGGCACCGACAGCATGACCACGAGTGTCGTCGAAAGCTGGCGCAAGAACACGAACAACACCAGGAATGACATCAATGCGCCGACGAGGCCCGCGAGCGCGAGGTCGCGCAGCGACGCGGTCACGCTCTGGGCCTGGCTGAACATCACGAACAGGTTGATGCCCTGCATTTCCGGAAGGTCGCTGATTTCTTCGACCTCGGCGAGCACGCGCTCGGCGACGTCCACGAGGTTCGTACCAGATTCCCGGAAAACGTTGATGCCAAGCGCAAACTGTCGATCGAGTAGCCGGCTGTATTGCATTTCCGGCGACTCGTATTTGACTTCGGCAATGTCGCGCAGGCGCAGCGATCCCTCGCCGATCGGCAGCTCGCGAATCTCCTCGAGCGTGCGGAACTCGCCAATCGGGTTCACGCGGATGCGGCGACCCGACCCGGCGTCAGAAATATAACCAGCCGACAACGAGAAGTTCGCCGCCTTCAGGCGTTCGCGGAGCACATTGAGGTCGATGCCATGCGCGGCGACGCGGTCGGCGATCAACTCGATGCTGATTTCGCGGGCGAGCACGCCGTCGAGTTCGACCTGGCCGACGCCGGGCAGGCGCTCAAGCCGGCGCTGGACGTTGCGCTCAAGCAACTCGTACGCGTTCGACAGGTCGCGCTCGGAACTGATGCGCAGGATCAACATCGGCTCGTCGGTCGTGGTGAACTTACGCACGAATATCCGACGCACGTCGGGCGGCAGTTGACTTCGGATGCCGTCGATCTTGTCGCGCGCCTCGACGCCCTTTGCGGCCGGGTCGGAATCCCAGCCGAAGAACATGAAGATGAACGCGCCGTCCTGCGCCGAGTTCGAGCGCATCATCCGCACGTCACCCATCGTCGCGAGCACTTCCTCGACCGGGCGGGTAATCAGGCGCTCGACTTCTTCGGGTGAGCTGCCCTCGTATGGAATCTGGATCATCATTCCCGGAAAGTCGATCGCCGGGAACATCTCGAGCGGCAACAGCCGGATCGCGATCGCCCCGATTGCACCCAGGCAGGTGAACACCATCAGCGTGGTGATCGGGCGGCGCAGCGACAGACCGGTCAGGCTCATGCGCGTGCGTCCGCCGGCACCGCCGCGGCAACGTCCGCTTTCGTCTTGCGGATGTCTACGAGGCTGTACATGACCGGAATCACGACCAGCGTCAGCATCGTTGAGGCAATCAGGCCGCCGATTACGGTAATCGCCATCGGCGCGCGCATCTCAGCACCTTCACCGAGGCCGAGCGCGAGCGGCATGAGGCCGAGCACGGTCGTCAGCGTCGTCATGATGATCGGTCGCAGGCGCGCGCGCCCAGCCTCCATGATTGCGGACACACGTTCGAGGCCGTCGGCGCGTAACTGATTGATGCGTGTGACGAGCACGATGGCGTTATTCACGACGATACCGGCGAGCATGATCAGGCCGATGAATACGACCACCGACACGGTCGAGCCGGTGATCCATAGCCCGAACACAGCGCCAATCAGCGCGAGTGGCACTGTGAACAGGATCACGAACGGGTGGAGCAGGGACTCGAACTGCGAGGCCAC
>CAYXYM010000243.1:0-2719 GCA_964469285.1 uncultured Gammaproteobacteria bacterium
ATCTCACGGGCGAGATCTTCGACTGACGAGTGCCGCATATCCTTGCCTGCAACGAGATAAACCACGTACTCGCCGATGTTCCTCGCATGGTCGCCGATGCGCTCCAGCGCACGCGCCGCCCAGGTGACGTCGAGCGCGCGCCGGATGTTGCGCGGGTCCTCCATCATGTAGGTGATCTGCTGACGCACAATTGACTCATACTCGCGGTCGATTTTCTGGTCCTCGCCAGCTACCCGCACGGCGGCCTGCGTGTCCAGCCGTGCAAATGCATCGAGTGCGTCGTGCACCATGCGGCCGACGTGCGCGCCGAGGTGCTCGAGCTCTGTATACGCACCCTGTGGCGCTTCTGCTTCCGCGAGCTTTACCGCCATCTTGCCGATTTTCTCAGCCTCGTCGCCCATGCGTTCAAGGTCAGTCGTCGTTTTCAGAATCATCCAGATGAGCCGCAGGTCCGACGCAGCCGGCTGCCGCCGCGCGATGATGCGGTTGCACTCCTCGTCGATTGCGATTTCGAGGTCATTGACCGCATCGTCGTCTTGCACGACCTGCTCGCCGAGCGCACCATCACGCTCAACGACCGCCTGGATCGCGCGCGCGATCTGCTGTTGAACCATCCCACCCATCGCGAGTACGCGGTTGCGCACGTCCTCGAGTTCCTGATTGAACTGGCGGGAAATGTGTTTGTCGAGATGCAGGTTGCCCATCGCGTCGCTCCTAACCGTACCGGCCGGTGATGTAATCTTCCGTCGCTTTCTGCTTCGGCTTCGTAAATATGCTGACCGTGTCGTCGTACTCGACCAACTCGCCAAGGTACATGTACGCAGTGTAGTCGCTAACCCGGGCGGCCTGCTGCATGTTGTGCGTGACGATGACGATCGTGTATTCGTTCTTCAGTTCGTAGATCAACTCTTCGATCTTCGCGGTCGAAATCGGGTCCAGCGCCGACGCGGGCTCGTCCAGCAGGATGATTTCTGGCTCGATCGCGATCGCGCGCGCGATGACGAGACGCTGCTGCTGGCCGCCCGACAACCCGAACGCGTTGTCGTCGAGCCGGTGCTTGACCTCATCCCAGAGTGCCGCGCGCACGAGTGACGCCTCAACGACCTCATCCAGCGTGCGCCGGTCCTTGACGCCCTGCAAGCGCAACCCGTAAGCGACGTTCTCGTAAATACTCTTCGGAAACGGGTTTGGTTTCTGGAACACCATGCCGACGTTGCGCCGCAACTCGGCGACGTCGACCGAGGGGTCGTAGATATTCTGGCCGTTGATGACGATTTCGCCGGTGATGCTACAGATATCGACAAGGTCGTTGAGTCGGTTCATCGAGCGCAGCAGCGTCGACTTGCCGCAACCCGAAGGCCCGATGAACGCGGTCACGCGCTTCTTCGGCACTTTCATGCTGACGTTCGTAAGCGCTTGCGTTGAACCATAGAACAGGTTCAGGTCGCGGATCTCGATCGCGATGTCCTCGTTCGCGAGGTGCATGCGCGGGGCGCTCGCACCTTGGAACACCGAGGGATCCACACTGTGGGTGGTGATTGCCATTCAGTTCTCCGTCAATCGCTGTCCGAGCGGTACTTTTCGCGTAAGTGGTTACGAATCGCGATTGCGCTCAAATTCAGGACCATGATGATCACGACCAGCACCAGCGCGGTCGCGTATACGAGCGGACGCGCCGCTTCCGCGTTCGGGCTCTGGAAGCCCACGTCATAAATATGGAAGCCGAGGTGCATGATCTTCCGTTCCATGTGCAGGTACGGAAACACACCATCCACCGGCAGGTTCGGCGCGAGCTTCACGACGCCAACCAACATCAGCGGGGCGACCTCGCCCGCCGCGCGTGCGACCGCAAGAATCAGGCCGGTCATCATTGCCGGCGCCGCGACCGGGACCACGGTCTTCCACAACGTCTCTGCCTTCGTCGCGCCGAGCGCGAGGCTGCCCTCGCGAATCGCGCGCGGAATGCGCGTCAGCCCCTCTTCGGTCGATACGATTACGACCGGCAGCGTGAGCAGCGCGAGCGTCAGCGACACCCAGATGAGCCCTGGCGTGCCGAATGTCGGTGCCGGCAGCGCCGCCGCGTAGAACCATTCATCGATCTGCCCGCCGACCAGATACACGAAGAAGCCGAGCCCGAACACGCCGAACACAATCGACGGAACGCCAGCGAGATTGTTGACCGAAATACGTACGATGCGCGTGACCGGCCCCTGCTTTGCGTATTCGCGAAGGTAAATCGCTGCGAGCACGCCGAAGGGCGTGACGACGACCGACATGATTATCACCATCATCACCGTGCCGAAGATCGCCGGGAAGATGCCACCCTCGGTGTTCGCTTCACGCGGGTAGTCGCTGAGGAACTCCCAGATTTTCGCGAAGTACTGGCCGACCTTCTGTGGCAGCGACATCGCATTTGGCAGATACGCGTCCACAACCATCGCCAGCGGAATCTCGCGCATACGCCCATCCATGGTCTCGACGACCACCGAATCGCGCCGGGCCTGTGCGTGCAGCGCGTCCAGCCGCGCCTTCAAGTCTTCGTATTCGTCCTGCAGCGACGCCTCCTGCGCATCGAACTCGGCATAACGCTGTGCCTTCTCCACCTCCGTGAGCGTCTCGGAGATCGTGACGCGCCGCCGTTCTAGGCGAACGCGCTCGACGCGCCCGTTGATGTCGCCGATTTCGTATCGCTCGATCGTGCGCGCGTCACGCAGCAACT
>CAYXYM010000244.1:0-4551 GCA_964469285.1 uncultured Gammaproteobacteria bacterium
GGGCGCGCGCGATCATCGGCGGCCTGGCGTTCTCGACAATCGTGAGCCTGGTGGTCGTGCCGTACGTGTATGTGCTGCTCGACACGCTGCGGGTGTGGGCCTCGGGCGTACACACGCGCGCGAAAGCTGCCAGCGCGAAGCGCACCGCCGCCCTGCCCGCCCAGAGCATCTGACCGGCCTTTAGTAAATGTGGGAGCGGCGCCTTTGCGCCGCGATGGCCGTAGCCGCGGCTTAGGACATGGCTCTCTCGGCTCGTGAGGCCAAAGGGCCCATGGCAGTCTTCTTAGGTCACCAACCGATACCTTTGGCCAATCTCGCCTCGAGAGATGTCCACGCCGCGGCGCGGGATTACCTCGGTGGCCCGACTGCCTTCATCCTCGCTTGGGTGCTACAGGTGGGAGCGACGCGCTCGGCGTCGCGATTCCAAATGTGGGAGCGGCGCCTTCGCGCCGCGATGTGCATTAGACCGGCGGTGGGCCGTGATCGCGGTACCAGCTACGCAGCACCTGGTGGTACGCATGCAGCGCCTGTTCCCGCTTCGATGAATAGCATCCCGCCTCGTACGCGGGCGACGCGAGGCCCTGCTGCACGCGGCGGCAGATATCCGCATCCTCGCCCTGAATGCGCTTCGTGACCACAAGGTCCTCGGCGATCGCGGCGCGGGCCGCGTCGGATGTCGTGTCCGAATAGTAATAGTCGAAGTCGACTTCGCAGCGGTCCTGCGCGATCGGTCGCACGTGGTTGACCTGCACGCGCCCGGCCGCGACGTTCAGCATCATGTTCGGCCACAGCATGAAATAGAACAGCTCCCCGCCATCTCCGAGCGCACCGTAATAGCCGCGGTCGCCGTCGAACCCGGTCCGTTGCACCGACCACCATCCGTGCACCTCCTCGCGGTAGTTCTGGTAGTCGAGCATTTTCGAATACTCGGGGTGGACGAGCGGTACGTGATACGCCTCGAGATAGTTGTCGACGTAGACCTTCCAGTTGCACTCGACGACATAGGTCTCGCGCGCGTGAAAGCCGGCGTCGCCGAGTACGAGCGGCGCGATCATCGCGTCGACGCCGTCGACGAAGGTTGCGAGCGGCGGCGCGGTGGCGTCGAGGCAGACAAACAGCATGCCGCCCCACTCCGCGTGTCGGACGGGGTGCAAGCGGTGCTGCGCAGGGTCGAACGACGCGCTGCGGTCGAATTGCGGCGTGCCGCGCAGGCTTCCGTCCAGGTTGTAAGTCCAGCCGTGGTACGCGCATTGGAAAAAGGTCTCGCGGCCGCAGCGCACGCCGACCGGGCCACCACGATGCTGGCAGACCGCATAGAACGCACGCACGCCCGCAGCCGGGTCGTTGACCAATACAACCGGCTGGCCCGCGACGTCGACGCGCAGCGATGCACCCGCATCGGCGAGCGCCGCCGCGGGGCCACAGTACTGCCAGGTCTTCGCGAGTACGCGATCGCGGTCAAATGCGTGCAGCCGCGGGTCCGTGTACCACGCGGACGGCGGCGTACGCGCCTCGTGCAGGCTAACGGAGTCCAGCATCGATCGGCTCATGCAGCGTGACCTCGACCAGCCCAAAGCGGTGGCCGCGTTCGTGGCAATACTCAAGCCACTTGTTGAGCATCAGGTTGCGCATCCAACGCTGCTGCAGTTCGCTGCCGCGATCCGTCGGAAACCGTCGCAGCAGGCGATGTCGATGGCGGTGGCTGCAATTCATCGCCTCGGCGAGCCGCGCGTCGTGGTACACGCGCACGACGAGGTCGGGATCCGGCACGCCATCGAACAAGTAAGTGAGTCGGAAGGTGTTCGTGAACTTGCTGCGCGCGAGACCATCGATATGCAGTGCGACGTCACCAGGCACCTGCGACACCAATGCTTCGCCTGGATCCGGCAGGAAGCCGCCGAGCAACCGCTGTAGCCGACGGTAATTGTTGTCGTACAATGACATCAGCCCGACGAAGCTGCGGGGCCTCGCGAGTTCGATGAATTGCTTTCGCCGAGTCGTCAACATTTAATAAGGAATATAGCACCAACGAAATGGAAATCACGACCGTTAGAACGCAGCCGTACGCGGACCAGGCGCCCGGCACCGCCGGATTGCGAAAGACAGTTGCAGTCTTTCAGCAACCGAACTATCTTGAGAATTTCGTTCAGTCGATTTTCGACAACCTCCCCGGAATTGAAGGTGGCCGGCTCGTGCTCGGTGGCGACGGCCGTTATGGCAACCGCGAAGCGATTCAGACCGTGCTCCGCATGGCGGCGGCGAATGGCGTCGCGTCGGTTGCGCTTGGTTGCGGGGGCCTCTTGTCGACGCCCGCCGCGTCCGTGCTGATCCGACAGGAGAGCGCCGCAGCCGGCCTGATCCTGACGGCGAGCCATAACCCTGCAGGCGAACAAGGCGATTTCGGCATCAAGTTCAACACCGCGACCGGTGGCCAAGCGTCGGAATCACTGACGCGGGCCGTCGCCATGCGCAGCCGCGGCATCTCCGAGTACCGCATCGTCACCGGCACGCCGCCCGTCGACATTGACCGACCCGGCAGCGTGTTCCTCTGCGACATGCGCATCGACGTGGTCGACCCCGTCACGCAGTACGCCGATCTCATGGAACAGCTATTCGACTTCGATGCAATCCGCAATTCGGTCGATGACGGCTTCACGCTCCGTTTCGACGCGATGAACGCAGTCACGGGCGTCTACGCATCCGAGCTCTTCCTGACACGGCTTGGCTTCCCTGCCGGCTCCGTGCTGCGCGCAGTACCGAAGCCAGACTTCGGTGGCACCCATGCGGACCCAAATCGCGAGAACGCCGAAGAGCTGTTCGCAGTCGCGTTCGGTGAATTCGCGCCCGACCTCAGTGCGGCCTCCGACGGCGACGGTGATCGCAACCTGATACTCGGCCCGCGCACGCTCGTGATGCCGTCCGACAGCCTCGCGGTACTCGCCGCGAACGCGATGCGCGTACCCGGTTATCGCGACGGACTCGTCGGCGTCGCACGCTCGATGCCGACCACACATGCGGTCGATCGCGTTGCGGAGAAACTCGGTATCCCTTGCTTCGAGACGCCCGCGGGTTGGCGCTATTTCTGTAACTTGCTCGACGACGGGCGCATCACGCTGTGTGGCGAGGAATCGTTCGGCACGAGTTCAAACCATTGCCGCGAAAAAGATGGGCTCTGGGCGATCCTGTTCTGGCTCAACTTACAGGCAACGACGGGCCGTAGCGTGCCGGAACTGCTATCCGAGCATTGGCGCGAGTACGGACGCACTTTCTCGTGCCGACACGACTACCGCATCGCGGACGCCGGCGCCGCACAACGCGTAATCGATGGGCTGCGCGAATCGCTCGGCGAATTACGGGGCCGCTCACTCGCGGGTCTCACCGTGCTCGACGCCGACGAATTTCGCTACGACGACCCGGTGGACGGCACGCGCAGCGAGCATCAGGGCCTGCGCGTGAAGCTCGAACGCGGCGCGCGCATCTGCTACCGGCTGTCGGGCACCGACACGAGCGGCGCAACGCTCCGCGTGTACGTAGAGGGCTACTCCGACGACCCGACGCAGCTACACGATGACGCCGGTAAAACGCTCGCGCCGCTCGCCGATGCAGCGCGTGACGTCGCGCGCATCACACCGCTGACGGGAATGGTGAAACCAACGATGGTGTTATAGCGGATTCCGACGCTTCAAGCCGGTCGTATGCATGATCGTCGTGGCAATCTCTTCGATCGACATATGCGTCGTATTCACGCACTGAATCCCCGCCGCCGTCAAAAGCGCCTCCGCCGTTCGCACTTCGAACCGCACCTGTTCCCCGGCCGCATAGCTGCTGTCCGGACGTCGCTCGCTCCGGATTTGCGTAAGCCGCGCCGGGTCAATCGTCAACCCGAACAATTTAGGTTTATGTTTCATGAGTTTTTCAGGCAAACGCCCGAGTTCGAGGTCGTCAATCGTCAGGGGATAATTCGCGGCGTACAGGCCGTAATGCAGCGCCAGGTACAGTGACGTCGGCGTTTTGCCTGAGCGCGACACGCCGACGAGGATAATGTCTGCGTTCGTGTAGTGACGGGTCGTGACCCCGTCATCGTTCGCGAGCGCAAAATTCATCGCCTCGATGCGGTTTGTGTAGCTCGTGGACATGCCGTGGGCCTTGCCCGATGCATGCGACGACGTCACGCCGAGTTCGCGCTCGAGCGGCCCGATGAACGCGTCGAAGAAATCGACCACCAGCGCATTCGCATCGCTGACGACCGCGCGCAGGTCTTCGTTGACCAGGGTGCTGAAAACGATGGGCTTGAGTCCGGTGTCGTCGTAGGCCGCCTGGATGCGTCCGACGAGCGCATGCGCCTTGTCAGGTGTGTTGAGGAATGGCACAGTTGACACGCTAAATTGGACGCCGTCGAACTGGGTCAACAGGCTGTGTCCCAGCGTTTCCGCGGTGATCCCGGTCCGGTCAGAGACGATGAACACTGGGCGTTCCTGGGCCATGGAATGATTGTACTAGGAGGCTGTGTTGAGTGACTACCTGATTGGGCTGGACGCCTTGGGCATGGGC
>CAYXYM010000245.1:0-6803 GCA_964469285.1 uncultured Gammaproteobacteria bacterium
GCGCGGCCAACCAGTGCAAGTGTCTGGTCAATGGGTGGCGACACCGAACCGCCGGCGATTGCGACGCGCAACGGTTGCGCGACTTTGCCGAGCTTCAGGCCGAACGATTCGGCCGTCGCATTGATCGCGTCGTGTAGGGCAGGCACGCGCCAGTCGGTGAGCTCCGCTAGCGCGGCGCGTAGTTTTTCGAGAATCGGTGTGGCGTCCTCGCCCAGATGTTTCGTGGCCGCCTTCTCATCGTAGCGATCAAAATCTTCGTAGAAGAAACGCGAGTTCTCCGCCATTTCCTTCAGCGTCTTCGCGCGTTCCTGCTGACAACGGACGACATCGGCGGGCGGCGGGCCGCTGGCGATATCGACCCCGAGTTTCGCGAGATGCCAACTGAATTCATCGGCGAGCGCAGACGGGTCAGACGCTTTGATGTAATGCTGATTGAGCCACAGAAGCTTCTCGGGATTGATTGCGGACGCAGACTGATTCACATCCGCAATATCGAACAGCGCCACCATCTCGTCGCGTGTGAAAACTTCCTGGTCGCCATGCGACCATCCGAGCCTGACGAGGTAGTTGATGACGGCCTCTGGCAGGAAACCGTCTTCGCGGTACTGCATCACGCTCACCGCACCATGACGCTTCGACAGTTTCGCGCCGTCCGGACCATGAATCATCGGCAGGTGCGCGTAACGCGGCGGCGCTTGGCCGAGCGCCTTGAAGATGTTGATCTGCCGCGGCGTATTGTTGAGGTGGTCGTCACCGCGGATCACGTCGGTGATTTGCATGTCGTAGTCGTCGACCACGACGGTAAAGTTATAGGTTGGCGTGCCATCGGAACGCGCGATGATCAGGTCGTCGAGCTCGGCATTGTCGAACGCCACCCGACCGCGGACCGCATCGTCGACGATGGTCTGGCCTGATTGCGGGGACTTGAACCGTATTACGGAATCGCGGCGCGAAGGCGCCGCTCCGACATCTAAGTTTCGGCAGCGCCCGTCGTAGCGTGGCTTCTGCTTGTTCGCCATCTGCTCGGCGCGCATCGCGTCGAGTTCTTCTTTTGTGCAGTAACAGCGGTACGCGTGGCCATCTTTTAATAACTGGTCGCGCACCGCGGCGTAGCGGTCGAAACGCTCGGTCTGATAGAACGGGCCTTCGTCATAATCGACGCCCAGCCAGGCCATGCCCTCAAGGATGGCCTCGACCGCTTCCGGGGTGGAGCGCTCGCGGTCGGTGTCTTCGATGCGGAGGATGAATTTACCGCCGTGCCGGCGGGTGTGGAGCCAACAAAAAAGGGCGGTGCGTGCGCCGCCGATGTGCAGGAACCCGGTCGGGCTTGGAGCGAAGCGCGTGCGTATCAACATTAACCGCTAGGCCGTCAGACGACTTTCAGCGCCGGCGTCGCAACCTTCCGCAGCCCGTTCTCCATTTCACAGAAACCCGGGACGAGTTTCTGCAGCGTAATCCGCAACAGCTTCGTGTCGGCCTGCTCAACGGCACGTTCCAACACGGCGAGTTCTGTCTGCAGCTTAGACACCTCTGCGCAGTCGCTGGTCGCCAGCAACAACTTCGGATGCGTGGTCTGCTGGAGCGATTCCGACTGGTAGAACAATTCTTCGTACAGCTTCTCGCCAGGCCGCAGGCCCGTGAACTTGATTTCGATGTCACGCCCGGGCTGCAAGCCGCACAGCTGGACCATCTTCTCTGCCAGGTGCAGTATTTTCACCGGCTGGCCCATGTCCAGCACGAAAATCTCGCCGCCCGTCCCCATGGTCGCTGCCTGAAGGATGAGCCCGACGGCTTCCGGAATCGTCATGAAGAAGCGCGTGACATCCGGATGCGTAACCGTGACCGGACCGCCCTTGCGAATCTGATCTTCGAACAGCGGTACGACGGAGCCTGCGGATGCGAGCACGTTGCCGAAGCGCGTCGTGATGAACCGGGTGCTCGAACGACGGCCCAGCGCGCTGCAATAGAGCTCCGCGACACGCTTCGAAGCACCCATCACATTCGCGGGGTTCACCGTTTTATCGGTCGAAATCAGTACGAAGGTCTCAACGCCGTTACGGTCTGCGCAATCGGCGATGACGCGCGTACCGACAACATTGTTGCGTACGCCTTCGACCGCGTTGCACTCGACCATCGGCACATGTTTGTACGCGGCCGCGTGGAACACGATCTGCGGATCGGTACGCTGGAACAGGCGCTGCATCGAGCTCTGGTGGGTACAATCGCCGAGCACGAGTTCAACGTTAGTGACAGGACCGTGCTCGGTGATCGAGCGATCGGCCGCGTACAGGTTGTATTCGGACTGATCGACGATGATGAGCTTTTCGGGCTGATAGCGCAGAATCTGCCGGCACAGCTCCGAACCAATCGAGCCGCCGCCGCCCGTAACGAGCACGCGCTTGCCGGTCAGTGAGCGCGCAATCGCGGTCAGCGAGATATCGACAGGCTCGCGACCGAGCAGATCCTCGACCGTGACCGGGCGCAGGCTCGATACGGCGACGCGGCCGTTCGCGATTTCGCTCAAGGACGGCAGCGTGCGGCATTCGATACCGAGGTCGGCGCAGACGGTCACGATGTTCTCGAGCGTCGCGCGGTTTGCAGAGGGCATCGAGATCAGCACGGCATCAATTGCGCGACGATCGATCACGCGCGCGAGGTCAGAAATCTGGCCGATTACCCGCACGCCGTGCAGCGTGTGGTTACGCTTCGCGACGTTATCGTCGAGGAACGCGACCGGCCGGAACGGGCCGTGACTCAGGAGGTCGCGCACCAGTAGGTCGCCAGCACGGCCCGCGCCAATAAGGAGCGCGCGCTTCTTCTCTTCGACTTCGGGGTTGTCCCAAAGGTCGGTGATGACGCGGTAGGTGACGCGGCCACCGATGACGCCGACGAGCAGGAAAACGGAGTACAGCGCGAGCACAGTGCGCGGTGGATCCGGCAATGGCACGTAAGACAGATAAAGCGCAGCGGTAATCGGCGCGCCGATGGCGACGGCTTTCACGAAGCGCAGCAGGTCGGGAATGGACGCAAACCGCCAGAGGCCGCGGAAGCAACCAAAGAACCAGAAGCTCAGCGCGTGGATCGGCAGCGCAATCAGCACCAGCGTGGACAGCGACGCAAATTCGGTGACCGGGATGGCGCTGAGGTTGTACCGCATCCAATACGCGGCCACAATTGCGAGCACGACCCAGACCAGGTCGTGAACAATCGTCAGCCAACGGTTACGCAGAAAATGTATCGTGCCCAAACCGAGCGTTCCCCCTTCCGTGGTGAACTTAATGTCACCTTAACCCCAGGCCGAGGATAATACTGCTAACACGCGGAACTTGGAAGGTAACTCAAGGACCTAGCGCAATTTCTTACAAGGTCGTGCATTATATGTCGGTCGGTGAAATCAACGGGATTCAAAAGAAATGCGCGTAAGTCATTGTCTTATCTATCTTTTTGTCACGGCCATGCTGATGGGCTTCGGCCCCGTCGAGGCGCAGTCGCCGCCACTCAGCGCCGAACAGCAGCGCATGCTGAATCTGCTCCCGGCCGGCCAGCGCGCGGAGCTGCTGCGACAGTATCGCGCCGCCCAATCGCAGCGCCCTACGGGCGGCGAAACGGCGGGCGCCCCGCTGGCCGACCAGCTCGATACTTCGCAAGACGGTGACGAAAGCGAAGGCAAGGACCCTGAAACAATCCTGCCCGGCGATACTCTCGTCATCGAAATCCGGGACCCGCGAGAGGTATCCATCGAACGACACCTACTGGACGGGACCCACGCGGTCCAGCTTGACCGGATGGGGCAGCTCAGCTTACCCGGGCTGAGCGACATCCCGCTCGCCGGCCTCAACGCCGAGCAAGCCGCACTCCGCCTCTCTGCCGAGCCTGCGCTAGCGGGGCAGATCATCTTCATTACGCGCCTGACACTGACGGAAACCGGCCGCGCCGCGCTGAAGCCGTTCGGCTACGAAATTTTTCGCCGAACCCAGCGGTATCCGCTCAGCACGACGACGGTACCCGGCGACTATGTCGTCGGCCCGGGGGACACGGTGCACGTCGCACTGTACGGTCGCGAGTTTGCAGAGCATCAACTCACTGTATCGCGCGACGGTCAGTTGTTGATCCCGACGCTCGGTCCGATGGATGTCGCGGGCATGCGGTTCAGCGATTTGCGCACCGCCATCCAATCCCAGTTCGAGCAACAAACAATCGGCAACCGTGCGGCGGTTTCGATGGGCGAACTGCGCGCAATCGAAGTCATCGTGCTTGGCGACGTCACGCGCCCTGGCGCCTATCAGGTGAGCAGCCTTGATACCGTGCTTGATGCGCTGTACGCGGCATCGGGTATCTCCGAGATTGGCTCGCTGCGTGACATTCGCGTGCTTCGCGAAGGCGCGGTCCATGGCCGCTATGACCTGTACGACCTGCTGCTCGAAGGCAACCCGCGTACGGACATCCGCCTGCAGGGCGGCGACGTCGTATTTGTCGGGCCGAGCGGTCCGCGCGCCGGCGTGATGGGCGAAGTGCTGCGTCCCGCGTGGTATGAGCTCTCCGAGGAGACGACGGTTGGTGAGCTGTTCGCTTTCAGCGGCGGCGAAACCGTGGACGGTAACCGGCAGCGCGCGCAGCTTCGGCGTAACGCAGCCGACGGTGCATCGCGGGTCATTGACCTCGACCTCGGCTCGGCCGACGACCGCGCGGTCGACGTTCGGCCCGGCGACGTTCTCGTCGTAAATCGCATGACTGCGACTGTGCTGAACGCGATTACCGTGCGCGGTCACTTGCATGACCCCGGGTACCGCGAGTGGCGACAAGGCCTGCGACTGTCTGACCTGATTCCGGATGAGTCCGTGCTTAAGCAGAATCCGGATCTCGACTACGCGTTAATCGTCCGCCCGTTGACCGAGGGTCATGGCGTCGCGATACGGACGTTCGCACCGCGGGACATTCTGGCTGATGAAGCGTCGCCCGCGAACATCACGCTCCGGGCCCAGGACGAGGTGCTTCTCTTCGGTTTCGACGACAACATCGGCCGCCGCGCGCTGATTGAACCGCTCGTGGAGCGCCTGCGGCGCCAGGCCGGGCGCGATGCCTACAGCACTGTCGCCGAGATAACCGGCGCCGTGCGAGCACCGGGCACGTACCCACTCGCGCCGGAAATGCGGCTGTCGGACCTGATTCGTGCCGGCGGCGGCCTCAGCGAATCAGCGTACTCCGAAGAGGCAGAGATAACGCGGTACGAAATTGTCGAGGCTAGCCAGCGCGAAATTGGCCATGTAGTGGTCGATCCGGGCAGCGCGATTGCCGGCAACGCGGACGCCGACATCCTGCTGCGACCACACGACCGCCTAATCATCAAGGAACTCTCGCTGTGGCGCGACCGGGGCGCGATCGCAATTCGCGGCGAAGTCCGCTTTCCGGGAACGTACCCGATTCGGCCCGATGAAACCCTGAGCTCCATCATTGAGCGCGCCGGCGGCCTCACGGACCAGGCGTACCCAATCGCCGCCGTCTTCACGCGCGCGACGCTACGCGAGAAGGAGCGCGAGCAATTCGATCAAATGATCCGCCAACTCGAAAGCGATGCCGCGGCTGCGGGCTCGCAGACCGATGAGGCATCCATGCAGACGCGTTCCGTATCGACTTCGCTCGCGCAGCAGTTGCGGGCGACCGACCCCGTCGGCCGACTCGTCATCGACCTGCCAACCTTGCTCCAGAATCCAGGCGACCTCGAGGACGACGTCATCGTGCACAACGGCGATGCCCTCGTCGTGCCTTCGCGCCCGCAGGAAGTCACGGTGTTTGGCGAGGTCTACTTCCCGACGTCACACATCTACGACTCGGACATGCGGCATAACGACTACTTGAATCGCAGCGGCGGAATGACCTACCGCGCGGACACCAAGCGGGTGTATATCGTGCGCGCGAACGGCGCGGTCGAAACGGTCGATCGTCGCCGTGGCCGCGGCGACGAAATCATGCCCGGCGATACCATCGTCGTGCCCATCGATGCCGAGCGCTTACCGCCGATGGTCCGCCTGGCAAACATCAGCCAGATCCTGTACCAGCTTGGCGTCGCAGCTGCCGCCTGGAACACCATCGGGGTGTTCTAGGTTCACAAATGTAGGAGCGGCACCTTTGTGCCGCGATATTTTCTACAGGATATGAGCTAGCCAGCGCTCCATGTCGGCAACACTCATACCCTTGCGCTTGGCATAATCCTCAAGCTGGTCGCGCCCGATCTTGCCGACCTGGAAATAGCGCGACTCCGGATGCGAGAAGTACAGGCCTGACACGGACGCGCCCGGCCACATCGCGAGGCTCTCGGTAAGCTTCACGCCGATGCGCTGTTCGACCTCGAGCAGTCTCCACAGCGTCCACTTCTCGGTGTGGTCCGGACACGCGGGGTAGCCCGGGGCGGGCCGAATGCCGCGATACTTCTCACCAATCAGTTCCGCGTTTGTAAGGTTCTCATCGGACGCGTAGCCCCAGAACTCAGTGCGCACGCGCTGGTGCAGCCGCTCCGCGAACGCCTCGGCGAGCCGGTCGGCAAGCGCCTCGACCATAATCGCGCTGTAGTCGTCGTGCTCCGCCTTGAACGCCTTGACGCGTTCCTCCACGCCGAAGCCGGTACTAACCGCGAACGCGCCAATCCAGTCCTGCACGCCGCTGTCCTTCGGTGCGACGAAGTCCGCGAGGCTCGTGTAGATACCATCGCCCTTGCGGTTGCGTTGCTGGCGCAGCTGGCACAGCGTAAGTCCGCCTGCCTCGATGTCGTCCTCGACGGCGTTCGCCGGGAAGAAGCCGACAACGCC
>CAYXYM010000246.1:0-5318 GCA_964469285.1 uncultured Gammaproteobacteria bacterium
GAAGAGGCTGCCGTCAGCTAAGGCGAGAATTGCGGAAACCGTCATTTACTCTCCGGCCAAAAAAACGGGAGGGGCCGCATGGCGCCTCCCGCTCGAGTCAGCGCGATTTTAGCGCAAGCACGTCATCCATGCCATAGAAACTCGGCGGCTTGCCGACGACCCAGCGCGCCGCGCGTAACGCGCCACGCGCGAAAATCGAGCGATCCAGTGTTTCGTGGCCGAGCACGATGCGCTCACCCGGGCCGGCGAACCGGACTTCGTGAAAACCGACCGTGTCACCCTGGCGCTCCACCGCATAGTCGACCGGCCGGTCAGCGGCCGCGCCGAGCGCGAGCGCCGTGCCACTCGGCGCGTCGACCTTGTGCTTGTGGTGCGCGTCGAAGATCTCGCACGTCCAGTCAGCTGAAAGAGTTTCCGATGTTTTTTCAACAAGATGCCGCAACAATGTAATGCCAATGCTAAAGTTCGCCGAGTAGACAACGGGTGTCATTTTCGCCGCCGCCTTAAGCACCTCAAGCGCTGCATTGTCGAGCCCCGTCGTTCCGGACACGAGCGGCCGCCGCGCTTCGCCACACGCGGCAGCGAGGTCCGCAAGCAAATCGGGCCGCGAGAAATCAACGACCACGTCACAGCGCTCGACGAGCGCCTTCAGATTGCCGCCGCGCGCGAGCGTGCTCGCGAGTTCCAAGTGGTCGTCTGCGTCGATTGCACGCCGCACCGCCTGCCCCATCCGGCCCGAGGCCCCCGCAATGCCAATCCGAATCTCCGCCATACGGTGGATTGTACAGGTGGGAGCGACGCTCTCGGCGTCGCGATTATTAGGCAAACATGGCCCGGTAATGGCGGTACCAATCGGACTGGAAGCGTTCGTCCGGGTCCCATGCCCGCTTCTCACGCAGGAACGCCTCAAACTGCGGGTATGCGCGCTCGACCTGATCGCGGCGCGCCCACCGGTGGTAGGTGAGGAAATAGCTGCCGCCCACCGCGAGTGCGTGGTCGATCAAGCGCTGGAAATCGCCGCGCGCTTTCTCGATGCCGGCAGCGCCGTGGTCGACGTGGAAATTCAATACGACGCAGGCAAATGATTCGCGCGCCCAGGGCAAGAAGGTCTCGTCGTCGCGCTCGATGAAGCGCACGGTCCCGTAAATCACGTCGACCGCATGCTGGCGGAAGTCATCGCGCAGGCGGTCCATCAGCTCGCCGAGTCGCGCGCGCGGTGCATAAACCTCGGAAATCATCTCGGTGCCGGCGCCGATTGTCGGATGGTAATCGTCGATGTAGGTACTCAACTGATGCGTGTCGGACCAATACACTTGGCCCGAAGTCGAAAGGTAGTAATCCGCGTAGACGTCGAACACCGACGCCTTGTCGGAATGCGTCATTAGCAGCAACCGCTGCCAATCCTCGGGGGCGAGCTGTTTCTGGTCCGGCTTGATGACTGCGTCGGGCGACGCAGGCTTATACGCCGAGAACACGCACCGGCGCAGGAAGCCGTCTGCAGCGGGGTTAATGTCGAACTGCCCGTCGCCGTACAGGTATCCGTCGGCGACGCGTTCCTCGATGCGCGCCGGCAGCGTATCGATATCGGCGACTTCCACGACGCGTTCGATGAGCGTGCGCGGCGTGAGGCGAAGCTGCACCGTCGCAATGACGCCGAACAAGCCGTACCCACCGATGGCAAGCGCGAACAGCTCGGGATTCTCGTCGCGGCTGCATGAGACCGTCGAGCCGTCCGGCGCGATCAGCGTGAACGATTCCACGTCGCCGACCATCGGCTTGAGCGCGAGTCCCCGACCATGAATGTTTGCGGCAAGCGCCCCGCCGATGCTGAGTCGGTCAGCGCCGGTCTGTTTCTGCACAATCCCCCACTGGCGTTCAGCGCCCGCTTGCCGTTCGTGCAGCCCGGCGATGAGTTCGGGCCATTGGATGCCGGCTTCGACGTCCACAAGCCCCCGCTTGGCATCGAGCGCGAGTAGGCGGTTGAGCCCATCCATCTGTATGAGACGCGAGCCCGTCGCGAACTGCTGCCCACCCATCGCATGCCGGCCACCGGCAATCGCGATCGCTTCGCCACGTGGAACACCGCGGATGGCGGCGACCAACTCGTCAAGCGAGCGCGGCATCGCCACGCCTGAAACCGTCGTCGCGTTCAGCTGCGAGTGGATGTCGTTGACCAGCACTCCGGGCGGTGCGCGCATGCACGCCGTCAGCCACCACGGACCCACCGCTGCGGCGCCCGCGAGCGCCGTGCTTCCCTGCAAGAACTGCCGTCTATCCATGATTCACCCCGTCGATGCGGCGCGCCGTCACGAACAGACCCGTGAGCGCGATGAGTTGGAGGATGTGGAAAAACGCATTGTGCGTCAGCGCGTCGATCGGCGTGTACGCGGCTTGCTGCAGCGCGCCGGCGACGAATGTGAGCAGCAGCGCGGCAAGGCCGATGAGCAGCACCGGATTGCGGCGGCGTGTATACAACCAACCGAATGTGGCGAGCAATGCGAACGCCGGCACCGTGTACTGGATGATTGCGACCATGAATGACGGATCGATCCAGACGACCCATGCGAGATAGGCAATCCATTCGACGACGATGAGGTACCGCGCGAGTGTTTGCAGGCGAGGCGGCGCGGCCAACGCGGCGACGATGAGCCATAGCGCTGCGCCCACCGCGCCGGTCAATGCCATGGTGAGGACCCAAAGCATGCGAACCGAAAAGGTTTCGGTGCCCAGGTCGAAGAAACCGTGCGCGATGCCGCCGACCAGCGCCGCTGCGCCGGTGAAAGCGAACAACCCTACGAATGCACGGCGAACCGGCTCTGGCCGACTGCGCGCTAGCATGACGGCAAACACAGCGCACGCGAGCGCAATCGCAAAATCGGTGAGCGCAACGTCAGGTTCAACCATGCAGCACATGGTACCTGTGAGGCCGCGTTCGAGCAGGTGGGAGCGACACTCTTGGTGTCGCGATTGGTCGGGCCGCCGTGCCTTCGGTTAAGTCAGGTCGGTGAAGAAGCGCTTCACGCCGTCGAACCAGCTGTCGGCGCGCGGGCTGTGGCGGGTGGTGTCGTCGGTCATCGAGCGGTCGAGTTCCTCAAGCAACTGCTTCTGCTTCTTATTGAGCTTCACCGGCGTCTCGACGACCACGCGACATAGAAGGTCGCCGGTCGTGCCGCCGCGTAGCGCTTTCACGCCCTTGCCGCGCAGGCGGAACACGCGGCCCGTCTGCGTTTCCGCCGGGATTTTCAGCATGACCTTGCCGGACAGCGTCGGGACTTCGATTTCACCGCCGAGCGTCGCGGTCGCGAACGAGATCGGTACTTCCGACAGAAGGTTGTTGCCTTCGCGCTGGAACAGGTCGTGCGGTTTCACGCGCACCTGGACGTACAGGTCGCCGGAGGGTCCGCCGTTCTCGCCGGCCTCGCCCTCACCGGCGAGGCGAATGCGGTCGCCGTCGTCAATGCCGGCGGGAATTTTCACCGACAGCGTGCGCGTCTCCTGCGTGCGGCCCTGGCCATGGCATTCGGTGCAGGGGTTGTTGATGAGGGTGCCGCTACCGCGGCAATGCGGGCAGGTCTGCTGCATCTGCAGGAAACCTTGCTGGATACGCACGACACCGTGGCCACCGCAGGTCGGACACTTCTCAGGCGTACTGCCCGGTTCGGCGCCGCTCCCTTTGCATTTTTTGCACGCGACCGCGCGCGGTAAGCTGATTTGCTCGGTCGTGCCGCCGACCGCGTCTTCGAGGCTGACGGCGAGGTCGTAGCGGAGATCCGCGCCGCGGAATACGCGCGCACCGCCACGGCCGCCACCGCCACCGCCGAAGATGTCGCCGAAGACGTCGCCGAAAATGTCCGAGAACGACGCGCCGCCGCCGCCGAAACCGCCGGCACCTGCGCCACGCGCGCCCGCTGCGGCGTCCACGCCGGCATGGCCGAAGCGGTCATACGCCGCGCGGCGCTCTGCGTCGGTGAGGACCTCGTACGCTTCTTTTGCTTCCTTGAACCGCTCCTCGGCCTTCTTGTCGTCCGTATTGCGGTCGGGGTGGTACTTCATGGCAAGCCGCCGATACGCCTTTTTCAGCGCGGCGTCGTCGGCGCCCTTCTCCACCCCAAGGACTTCGTAATAGTCGCGTTTAGCCACCGCCCACACCTGTCATTGTCAACGCCGCGGCGATTAGTCGGACTTCTTCTTGTCGTCGTCGTCCTTCACTTCTTCGTACTCGGCATCGACGGTGTTGTCGTCGCCACCGGTCGACGGCTGTTCGCCCGCCTGCTCCTCGCCCGCGTTCTGCGCGTAGAGCTGTTCGGCGAGCTTGTGCGACGCCTCGGCCAGGGCCTGCGTCTTCTGCTCGATCTCGGCCGCGTCGTCGCCGCGGATCGCGGTCTGCAGTTCCTCGATCGCTGCTTCGATTTTCGCCTTGTCGTCGCCGACCTTCTCGTCGCCGAGGTCGGTCATCGTCTTCTGCACCGAGTGGATCAGGCTGTCTGCGCCGTTGCGCGCGCTGACGAGTCTATGGAATTGCTTGTCTTCCTCGGCATGCGCCTCGGCGTCCTTCACCATGCGCTCGACTTCCTCGTCGGACAGGCCGCTCGACGCCTTGATGACAATCGACTGCTCCTTGCCCGTCGCTTTGTCCTTTGCGGAGACGTTCAGGATGCCGTTCGCGTCGATGTCGAACATGACCTCGATCTGCGGCAGGCCGCGTCGCGAGGGCGGGATGTCCTGCAGGTCGAAACGACCGAGCGACTTGTTCGCTGATGCGACCTCGCGCTCACCCTGCAGCACGTGCACCGTGACCGCGGTCTGATTGTCCTCGGCAGTCGAGAACACCTGCGTCGCCTTGGTCGGAATCGTGGTGTTCTTCTCGATCAACTTCGTCATCACGCCGCCGAGCGTCTCGATGCCGAGCGACAGCGGGGTCACGTCGAGCAGCAGTACGTCCTTGACTTCGCCGCCGAGCACGCCGGCCTGAATCGCCGCACCAATCGCGACGGCTTCATCCGGGTTCACGTCCTTGCGCGGCTCCTTGCCGAAGAAGCCCTTCACGGCCTCCTGCACTTTCGGCATGCGCGTCTGGCCGCCGACCAGGATGACGTCGGTCACGTCGCCGATGGCGAGGCCCGCGTCCTTCAACGCGATCTTGCACGGCTCGATGGTGCGCTTGATCAGGTCCTCGACCAACGCCTCGAGCTTCGCGCGATTGATCTTCACGGTCAGGTGCTTCGGACCACTCGCATCGGCCGTGATGTACGGCAGGTTCACCTCGGTCTGCTGGTTCGAGGAGAGCTCGATCTTCGCCTTCTCCGCGGCTTCCTTCA
>CAYXYM010000247.1:0-8799 GCA_964469285.1 uncultured Gammaproteobacteria bacterium
GTGGCCGCTATAAGGTCTATCTCATCGACGAAGTGCACATGTTATCCGGGCACTCGTTCAATGCACTGCTCAAGACGCTCGAAGAGCCTCCGCCGCACGTGAAGTTCCTGCTCGCAACGACCGACCCGCAGAAACTGCCGCTCACCGTGCTGTCCCGCTGCCTGCAGTTCAACCTGAAGCGCCTGCCGCCGGACCTCATCGAGGGCCACCTTGCGTTCGTACTTGGCGAGGAGGGCACCCCGTTCGACACCGCAGCGCTGAAGCTCATCGCGCGCGGCGCTGATGGCTCGATGCGCGATGCGTTGTCGCTGCTCGACCAGGCAATTTCATTCGGCGCCGGCAAGGTGGGCGAGGCCGAGACCCGCGAGATGCTCGGCACGATCGACCGCGGGCGTCTGCTGGCGTTGCTCGGTCGTATCGCGGACGGCGACGCGGCGGGCAGCGTCGCTGAGCTCGACGCGCTGCTCGAGCAGGCCGCGGACCCTGAGCAGGTGCTCGACGATCTTGCGAGCGCGCTGCAACGCATCGCACTGCTGCAGATCGTGCCCGACGCGGCGGGCGATGACGACGCGGATCTTGCGGCGCTCGCGCAGCGATTCTCGCCGGAGTACGCCCAGCTTTGCTACCAGTTCGCGCTGCACGGCCGTCGCGATTTGCCGTTGTCGCCGGAACCGCGCGCGGGGCTGCAGATGGTCGTGTTGCGCATGCTCGCATTCCGTATTGAGGACGGCAGCGCGGCGTCGCCGGCGCCAGAACCATCGCGGCGCAAGAGCGCCGCTCCCACAGCAGCGGCACCCACAGCGGCCGCGCCCGCAAAAGCGGTTCCGGCCGATAGTGATTGGTTCGCGGTCGTGGACGCGCTGTCGGTGCGCGGCGTCGGCCTGGAACTCGCGCGCAACTGTATCTTCAAGGGCTGGGACGGCGACATCCTGCGCCTGGAACTCGACGAGTCGTTCAAACAGTTGTGCTCTCCCAGCGCGGAGCAGCGTCTGCAGCAGGCGCTGAGCCGGCACTATGGCAAGGAAGTCCGCCTGCGTATCGAACCCGGCAAGTCCGCGTCCGAAACGCCGGCGCAGGCCATCGAGCGCAAACAGGGCGAACGGCATACGCAGGCGCGCGATTCGCTGCGCGACGACCCGGGCCTTAAGGCGCTCACCGACACGTTTGGCGCGGGCTTTGACCCCGACGCCGTGAAGCCCCTGGATTGAGGATGAAGTGATGATGAAAGGCAACCTTGGCAACATGATGCGCCAGGCGCAACAGATGCAGGAGAACCTGAAGCGGGTGCAGCAGGAGCTCGAGACGCTCGAGGTTACCGGCGAGGCGGGCGGCGGGCTCGTGAAGGTCGTGATGACCGGCAAGCACGCGGTGCGCCGCGTGACGATTGATGAGGGCGTCGCCGGTGAAGACCGTGAAATGCTCGAGGATATGGTCGCCGCAGCGGTCAACGACGCCGTGCAACGCGTTGAGGCGCTGGTGCAAGAGAAGATGGGCGCTGTGACCGCCGGCATGGGACTGCCGCCCGGGTTGCAGCCCTTCTAAGTGGTCTACTCGCCGCTGCTCGGTCGCTTGATCGAAGCGCTACGCGCGCTGCCAGGTGTCGGCCCGAAATCCGCACAACGCGCCGCGTTTCATTTGCTCGAGCGGGACCGCGACGGTGCGCTCGCGCTCGCGTCGGCGCTCGCCGATGCCGTCAAGGGCGTCGGGCATTGCGCGCGTTGCCGGATGCTCAGCGACACCGACGTGTGCCGGATCTGCAGCGACGGCGGTCGCGACGCAGGCCTGTTGTGCGTCGTCGAGACACCGGCCGACGTGCTTGCGGTCGAGCAGGCGACCGGGTACCGCGGTCGTTATTTCGTGCTCACCGGGCACCTGTCGCCGCTTGACGGAATCGGGCCGGCGCAGCTCGGCTTCGACCTGCTTGAAGCACAGCTCAAGGCAGGCGAAGTGCGGGAAATCATCCTCGCGACGAATCCCACGGTCGAGGGCGAGGCGACCGCACATTTCATCGGCGACCTGTCGCGCCGCCACGGTGTGCGCGCGACGCGCATCGCGCACGGCGTACCCATTGGCGGCGAGCTTGAGTATGTCGACGGTGGCACACTGTCGCATGCGTTCACCGGGAGGCAAGACCTCAAATGAACTGTATCTTCTGCAAGATGGCCTCGGGCGAGATCAAGCCCGACGTGGTGTACGAGGACGATTCCGTGCTTGCGTTCCGCGACCTGAACCCACAAGCGCCGACGCACGTGCTGATCATTCCGCGTGAGCACATCGAGACCTTGAACGATGTGACCGATGCGCAGGGGCGGTTGATCGGGCGCATGGTTGCGGCGGTTCGCAAGGTCGCAGCGCAGGAGGGCATCGCGGATTCCGGTTACCGCACGGTGTTCAACTGCAATGCGGAGGGCGGGCAGAGCGTGTACCACCTGCACCTGCACCTGCTCGGTGGACGGCCGATGAGTTGGCCGCCTGGATAAAGAATCGCGAATCGCAGATTCGCTCCTACGAAGCGATGGTGCGATGTAGCTGCCGGTAGCTGTTGTACCGTCGTTGTGAAATTTCTCCGTGCTCCACCGCGGCCGTGACGGCACAGTTAGGCTCACCTGCGTGTACACAGTCGCGGAAGCGGCACGCGACACCGGCGCGTGCAATCTCACGAAAACCACTGATCAGCTCCGGCGCCGTCATCTCCGGAAGCCAGAATTCGCGCACGCCGGGTGAATCGACGAGTGCGCCGCCGCCGGGGAGGCGATAGCGTGTCGTCGCGGTCGTCGTGTGCCGACCCTCGCCGCTGCCGTCCGAAAGCAAGCCCGTTTGCAGTTCAAGGTCGGGGATTAGCGCATTCAGCAGCGACGATTTGCCGACGCCCGATTGACCGACGAGCAGCGTCGTGCGGCCCTCGAGTTCGCCGCGCAGGGCGTCGAGACCGACACCGTCACGCGCGCTCGTGGTCCAAACGGGATAGCCGGCTGACGCAAATTCGTCGAAGCGCGCGGGAAAGTCGGGTTCTGCGCAATCCGCTTTGTTCAGCAACAGCGCGCCGTCGATACCGCCGCGTTCGACCATCACGAAGTAGCGGTCGACCAGCACCGGTTCGGGCGCCGGTTCGGGCGCGACGACGACGAGTACGCGGTCAAGATGGGATGCGATGGCAGACGCACCGCCGCGGCCGTCGGCGCGCTCGAGGACGCGCTCGCGAGCAATGATTTCCGTGACGACGCCGGTGTCGGCGTCGGCCTGGTCCCAGCGAACGAGGTCGCCGCAAACCGGCCGCAGGCGCCGGCCGCGGACCGAGCAGCGCAACATCGCACCCGATTCGGTTTCGATGAGCACCCGCGCACCGTAGTTGACTACGACCGACCCGCTACCCTGTGCCATCACTCGCCTCTGCTAGAATCATCGCCATTATGCCTGTACACGCCGACAACCTCGCTTGGATCGACCTTGAGATGACGGGGCTTGATCCGGAGCGCGATCGCATCATCGAGATCGCGACAATCGTCACCGACAAGGACCTCAATGTCCTCGCCGAGGGGCCGGTCATCGCCGTGCGGCAGACGGACGCGCAACTCGCGCTGATGGACGAGTGGAATACGCGCACGCATGGCGGATCGGGTCTCACCGCGCGCGTGCGCGCAAGTACGGTCGACGATGCCTCGGCCGAGGATGCGACACTCAAGTTTCTCGCGCGTTGGGTGCCTGAGCGCGGTTCACCGATTTGCGGCAACAGCGTGCACCAGGATCGGCGCTTCCTCGTTCGCTATATGCCGACGCTCGAGCGTTTCTTCCATTACCGGAACCTCGACGTGTCGACGCTCAAGGAACTCGCGCGCCGCTGGGCGCCGCAGGTTGCCGCGGGTTACACCAAGGAATCGACGCACCAGGCGCTCGAGGACATTCGCGACTCGATCCGCGAACTGCAGTACTACCGCGAGCATTTATTCAAACTGTAGGCTTCGGCCAGCGAATCACCACCAGGACGCCGGCCACGATTACCAGCAATCCGCCCCAGAGACTCTGCGCATCGAGCGTCTCGCCCCAGAAAAGCCAACCGAACAGCGCTGCGAACAACACCGCCGAGAACGTGAGCGGCCCGACTTGCGCGGCCGGCGCTGACATATAGCCGCGCGTGAGCAACAGCTGACCGGTTGCAGCGAGTGAGCCGAGCGCGGCGAGCAACAGCCACTCGAATGCGGTCGGCGATTGCCACGCCCACAGGAGCGGAATGGACGAGAACGCCGTCGCGAGTACGCTGAAGTACATCACGACGCGCGTCGATGGCTCGAGGCCCGCCATCGAGCGGATAGACACCATGGACACCGCAGCAAGCGCGCCGGACAGGAGCCCCACCAGCGCGGCCCATGTGAATGCGCCAGCACCCGGTTTCAGCACGAGCAGGATGCCGGTGAAGCCGATCAGGATGGCGAAGCCCGTGCGCGCCGACACGCGCTCCTTGAGCCACAGCCACGCGATGAACGGGATGAACAGGCTCGCCGTTTGATTGAACAGCAACGCCTCCGCGAGGTTCAGTCGCGGAATCGCCCAGAACATGCAATACATCGCAAGCAGGCCGGCGGTCGCGCGAATGAGGTGGCTCCGCCAGTGGCGCGTCATCCACTGGCGCGGCTTGTAGCGAATCAGCAGCGGCGACAGGAACGCGACGGCGAACAGGTTGCGCGCCCAGACGAGCATTTCGTTATTCAGGCTCTGCGCGAGATATTTGGTCAACGCCGCCATGATGGCGAACGCGAACGCGGCCCCGATGACGAACAGCGCGCCGCGACGGATATCTTGAGGGCGGGACACATGCTAATTTTACGCCATGGTCGACCTCGAGGATATCCGCGCCGCCGCGGTCCGCATTGCGGCGCATGTGCACCGAACCCCGGTGTTCCACTCCCGCGAGCTCGACGCCGCCTGCGGCGCAACCATCCTCATGAAAGGCGAGCATCTGCAGCGCGGCGGCGCGTTCAAGGCGCGCGGGGCGTTGAACGCCGTCCTGTCGCTGCCGGACGACGCGCTCACGGGCGGGGTCGCGACCCATTCATCCGGCAACCACGCGGCCGCGCTCGCGTTGGCGGCTTCAGTGCGTGGGGTGCCGGCGACCGTTGTGATGCCACGCAACGTGCCGGCGGTGAAACGACGCGCGGTGGCGGGGTATGGCGCGACGATTGAGGACTGCGAGCCGACGCTCGCGGCGCGCGAAGCGGGCTTGAGCGCGGTCGTTGCGCGGACCGGCGCGGCCGTGGTGCATCCGTATAATGACTGGCAGGTCATCGCGGGGCAGGGGACCGCGGCGCTCGAGCTGCTCGACGAGCACCCGGACCTCGAGGTCCTATTGGTGCCCGTTGGCGGGGGCGGCTTGTTGTCGGGGACAGTCACTGCGGCGAAAGCCATCATCCCCTCGATCCGCGTCATCGGCGTGGAACCGGCCGGGGCGGATGATGCGGCGCGCGGGTTCCGGCGCGGCGAACGGGTCACCGGCCAAGTGCCGGACACGATCGCAGACGGGCTGCGCGGAGAACTCGGTGACAAGACGTTCTCGGTAATCAGTCGCCTGGTCGACGACATTGTTACCGTGGACGAAGAAGCGATTATCGCGGCGATGCGATTTACCTGGGAACGGACGAAACAATTGATTGAACCTTCGTCCGCGACCGTCGTCGCAGCATTGCTGCGGCGCGACAAAGACCTGCAAGGCCGGCGGATCGGGGTGATCCTGTCGGGCGGAAATTACGATTTGGACGATGTTCCCTGGAGAATGAAATGAAGGCATTGGTAACGGCAGTTGTAGTCGGTCTCGCGTTCGTGGCCACGGCGCATGCCGCGCGCGACGTCCCGGCGGCGCTGCAGCCGTACATGACGCAGGATGAGTACCGCGCCGCGGGTCTGCACAAACTGAACCCGGCGGAACTCGCGCAGTTCCAGGCGTGGTTCGTGCGCACCGTCGAAGGTCAGGCGTTGCCGCCGCCCACCGCCGCACAGGCGCCTGCGCGCGCTGCTGAACCGGCAGCGCCTGCCGCCGAAGTGGCTGACATCCCACGACGCGCCGGCCGGACCGAATCCGAGCGCCTGTTCGGCAACGAGCAAATGGAAAACGTGCGCGAAATCGTTGCGCACATCGATGGGACGTTCGAGGGCTGGGACGGCCCGACGCGGTTCCGCCTCGATAACGGGCAGGTTTGGGAGACGGTCGGAAGCATACGATTCACGCCGCTCGCGCCGATTCCGAACGCTCAGGTGACAATCCGACGCGGCGCGTTCAGTTCCTACCGGATGCAAGTCGACGGCTACAACCGGTGGTACCAGGTCAAGCGTATCGAGTGAGACGCTTCGGCCCCGGGTTTCTGGTCGCCGCGGCCTTCATCGGCCCGGGCACCGTCACGACAGCCAGTCTCGCCGGTGCGGCCCACGGGTTCACGCTCGCATGGGCCGTCCTCGCCGCAATCGCGGCGACCTTGGTGTTGCAGGAAATGGCCGGACGTCTTGGCGCGGTCGCCGGCATGGATCTCGGCCAGGCGCTGCGCGCGAGCGTTGGCTTGCCCGCGATCATCCTCGCCCTCGCCGCCATCACGTTCGGCAATGCCGCCTACCAGTCGGGCAATCTCACCGGCGCGTCGCTCGGCATCGAGGCCTTGATCGGCGGACCGCGCGCGCTATGGGTCGTCGCGTGCGCAGTTACAGCGGCGGCGCTGCTCGCGTCGGGCGCGTATCGCATCGTCGAGCGCGCGCTCATCGTGTTGGTCGCGGTCATGAGCACCGTGTTTATCGGAACGGCGCTCATGATCGGTCCCGAACTCCTCGCAGCGGTGCCCTCGCTACGGCCGGGCATCCCGCCGGGCGCCGGGCTCACCGTGCTGGCGCTCGTGGGAACGACGGTGGTGCCCTACAACCTGTTCCTGCACTCGGCCGCCGCTCGAGAGAAATGGCGGGATTTGCCGACGGCTGACGCGCTGCGCGCAGCGCGGCGTGACAGCGCGGTCGCCATCGTGCTGGGCGGTATCGTCACACTCGCGGTGCTCGTGACGGCGGTGCCGCTGTACCTCGCCGCGATTACGCCCAGCGGCGTCGCCGACCTTGCCGGTCAGCTTGAGCCCTTGCTCGGCGCCGGCGCGAAATGGTTGTTCGCGGTCGGCCTGTTCGCAGCGGGGCTAACCTCGGCCATTACCGCGCCGCTGGCGGCCGCGTGGGCGACGTGCGGCCTGCTTGGCTGGTCAACCGACTTGCGGAGTACGCGTTTTCGTTGGGTATGGGCGGCGGTCATCCTAGTCGGCGCCGGCGTCGCCATCACGGGCGCGCGTCCCTTGCACGCGATTATGCTCGCGCAGGCCGCGAATGGGCTCCTGTTGCCCGTCATCGCGGTCTTCCTGATGTGGGTGATGAATCGGCGCGCGTTGCTCGGCGAGGCGCGCAACGGCTGGCTGGCGAACATCGGCGGAGTGGTCGTTACGGGATTCTCGATTTTCCTCGGATTATCAATACTATATCGAGCCTTTATAGCGTGACTTCTGAAGCAAAAGCTGCCGAGTTGTGCGCCGCCGGTCGGCAACGCGGTAAGGCCGGCGACGCGGCCGGCGCGCTCGCGTTGTTCGAGCAGGCGGTTGCGTTGGCGCCGGGGCTGGCCGAAGCCTGGTTTTTCGCCGGCATCACATTGGCGGAGCTGAAACGCGACGATGATGCCGTTGTCGCGCTGCGCCGCGCCCACGCGCTCGCGCCCTCGCAAGTTGCCGTACTCGGCACGCTCGCGTTTACCGAGTTCCGCCGGAACAACTTTGCAGCGGCCGTCCCGTTGCTCGAATCGTTGCGCCAACGGCAACCCAACGACCTCGACGTCCAATTGAAGCTCGGGGATGCGTTGAGCCGGCTCGGGCGTCCGGCGGAGGCCGCGGCCGTGTTTCGGGCGGCCACGGCACAGGATCCGAAAGCGGGCGACCTCTGGATGTCGCTCGCGCAGGCGGAGGATGAAGCCGGTGACCGCGCCGCGGCGGAGGCGGCTTACGAACGCGCCATTGCCGTCCGGCCGGGTTGGGTGATGCCGCTCGCAGGACTGCTGGCGATGCAGCGCGCGAAAGCCGACGATGCGCACGTCGCGCTTGCGCAAAAGTATCTCGACGCGCCCACGCTCGGCGATGACGGCGTGGCCACGCTCGGCTACGCGCTCGGCAAGGTACTTGATGGCCGCGGGGACCACGCGGGCGCGATGGCGGCATGGCAGCGCGCGAACGCTGCGCGCCGTCGGCTTACCGGACCGATGGATCGTGCAGAGCTCGCGGCGCGCGTCGAGCGAATCCTCGAAACACCGATCGAAACCGGCGTCGGCAGCGATGACCCACGCCCGGTTTTCGTCGTGGGTATGCTGCGCAGCGGGACGACGCTCGTCGAGCAAATCATCGCGACGCATCCGCAGGCCGCAGGATGTGGCGAGCTTCCGACGCTGCCCGCAATCGCCGCGCACCCGCGCAATCCTGCTGCCGATGCCGCGCGTTACCTCGAAGTCGCGGCGCGCCGTGGCTCACCCGATGCGCTCAGGCTGGTGGACAAATTGCCGCTGAACTTTTTCAATCTCGGGGTCGCCGCGCGACTGTTTCCGAACGCTCACGTCGTCTGGTGTCGGCGTGACCCGCGCGATGTCGCCTTGTCGAACTTTAGCGAGAACACGGCGTTGCAGTTTCCCTTTGCAACCGACCTTGAGGACATCGCGCTTTATCAGGACGCGCACGACCGCCTGATGCAGCATTGGCAGTCGGTGCTGTCATTGCCGATTCTGGAAGTCGAGTACGAGGCCTTCGTCGCCGA
>CAYXYM010000248.1:0-11656 GCA_964469285.1 uncultured Gammaproteobacteria bacterium
GCGGTTGTATTTCTGCTGTTCCATCGCGCTGTTCCGCTTGCCGTTCCCGACCACTTCACCGTCGGCTACCACGAGCACACAACCCGACCCCATCACCACCGCCAACGCGGTGATCGCCAATTTCGTATACACAATCCTCTCCTTTTTCATCACTCGGCGTCGGCGCGGTACCGGCGTAGCCAGACTGCGCCAGCCAGCAGCACCACAGCGATCGCCACCCCTTGCCAAACCAACCCGCTCCACAGCAGTTCGAAGTTCACTTCGATGCCGCCGTTCGCGGTCAACTCTCCGTTTACATGCCCCATCCGCAGGTCATCGGGGAGGTTGAACGACAGCGGTAATGCACTTGCGATGCGTTCCCCGAGCCAGTTGCCGAGTACCGTCTCGCCATCGAAGCGACGGATCCAGCCCTCGATAATCAACACCGCGACCGGCGGCACGACCGCCCACAGGAACGGCGCCTTACGCGCCCATGCCGACGCGAGCATCAGCCACGCGACAATCGGCAGGTACACGAGCGATTGCGCGAACAGCGCCCACGCCATCGTCGCCCACGCGAAGAGCAGCGCCACCGGGTCGAGGGCGAGATACCAACCCTCGGTGCCCGACCACAACATGACACCGGTGCCGAACAACAGCGCGATGACCTGGAACACCGCAACGACCGCCAGGGTCAGCGCGGGGCCGACGAGCAGCGCCATGGCGAGCTTAGAGAGCACGGTCTGAACGTCGGAGACGGGTAGCGACTTGAAAAACAGGACGCTCCGGTCGCGACGGTCTGCATATAGCGCATCCAGCGCATAGAAGAACGTGACGCCGACCAGAAACACGTTGAATGGCGCCGCGAGACTGAGCAGCGCGATCTTCATGAGCTCGCGTCGCTCGTCGGTCGCAAGGCTGGTGAACTGATCGAGCCCGTAACGGACATCCTCGGGATCGACGCCGTGTTGCCACAGCGAGAAGATGCCGAACACGCTGCCGAGGATCAGCAGGCCGCCGAAAACGCCCGGAACAATCCAGAACGCCGACGACTCCCAATGCTCACGCCGGACCAATGCCATTAAGGTCTTCATGCGGTCGCCCCCTTCAGCTTCGCAACGAATAGATCGGAGACGCTCGGCGTGTGGACCTCACCGAACTTCGCAACGCGCGAGCGCTCGATGCCATCAAAAATGAACAGCCGCTTTCCGAACACCTCACGCTCGTGGATTGGACCGAGTGCCCGCGCTTCGACCGCCTGATCGGGCGCAACCAGCACTTCGGCGAATCGCTGCTCAAGCGTCTCCATGGACACATCGAGCACGATCTTGCCGTGATGGATGAACATGAGGTCGGTGAGGATTTTCTCCACCTCCTCAACCTGGTGCGTCGTGACGATGATGGTCTTGTCGTCATCCATGTAGTCGCTGAGGAGCGTCGTGTAGAACTCCTTGCGGAACAGGATGTCGAGGCCCAGCGTGGGCTCATCGAGGACCAGCAGCCGCGCGTCAATGGCCATCACGAGCGCGAGATGAAGCTGCGTAACCATGCCTTTCGACAGCGCCTTGACCTTGCTGTCGCGGCGGATTTCCGTACGCGCGAGGAAGTGCTCGGCGCGGTCCCGTCGGAAGCGCGGATGCACCGATTCGACAAAATCAATGGCCTGATGAACGCGCATCCAGCGCGGCAGCGTCGCGACGTCCGCGATGAAGCAGACTTCCTGCATCATGCGATGCCGCTGGCGGCGGGGATCGAAGCCGAGCACGTCGAGCTCACCGTCGAAATCCGCGAGCCCAAGGATCGCCTTCAGCGCCGTCGTCTTGCCGGCACCATTCGGACCAATCAGGCCGACAATGCGTCCCGGCTCGATCGAGAAGCTCACGTCATCGAGTGCGCGCAGCGTGCCGTACTGCTTGCTGAGCCCTTTTGCGTTAATCAGCGTGGTCATCGTGACTCCCCGTTCTTGTCCAATACTTTCAGCAATTCTTCCGCGTCGATGCCGAGGCGGTTGATTGTCTCGACGACCAAAGGCCATTCCTCTTCGACGAAGCGCTGGCGTTCGTCGCGCGTGAGCTTCTTACGTGCGCCCTCCTTGACGAACATCCCAAGGCCGCGCCGCTTCTCGACGAGGTCTTCGTCGACCAGCGCTTGGTAACCCTTGAGAACCGTCAGCGGGTTGAGTTGGTACTCGGCCGCGACGTTGCGTACCGACGGCAGCGCTTCGCCATCGTTCAGTACGCCCTCGATAATCATCGCCACTACGCGATCGCGTAGCTGGCGGTAAATTGGCTGACTGTCGTTCCAGTTCGGATCCATCGGACCATCCCACTCGTATAGTGTTGTAGCTGACTATAACACCTGTTTTGAAAAGTGCAACCCCTGGGTCCCAATTACGGAACCAGAAGGTGCGTTATGTTAAATAGAGTCGAACTGGCGGGCTGAAATGAGCAGGGCCCGCAGCGCTTCGCGCTCGGCCGGTGTCAGTTGAGGGTTCCAGAGGTCGAAGACCAGCAGTATGAGGTCGCCGGCGCCCGCGTTCTCGATTGAATGCCGAAACGCATCGTCGAACACGATGACCTCGCCGCGCGCATAGGTGCGTGCTTCATCGCCCACTGAAAGCCGTGCGCCGTCTTCTGGCGCTTCCAGCACGAAGTGGCCGACCACGCGGCCGTTCGTCGGTCCGACCCGCGGCGGTACCGAGCCGCCTGCCGGAACGATCTCAAACGCGACGTCCGGCCCGTATCCATCGATTTCAATGAGCTCGAGCGCAGCGAGTGCACGCGCGGTCTTTGGGCAACTCGCGAGCGCGGCGTCGACCGGCTGACCGGACTGGTATAGCCCGGGGTCGCCTTCCGTGAGCGCCGCGCGCGCCTCCGCGACGATTTCCGCAGCGCCCTGATTCAACGCGTCGATGCCCGTGCAGCGACTCTCGTCGTAAAACAGGGTTGGTGTGAGTTCTGGAATGTAAAGGAGGCGTGGCCGCCACGCCGAATGGGGGATGTCCGCCTGCACCTTACCCACAAAAATGTCGGCCGCCGCACGAATCCGTGCGATCGCCCCGCCACCGTGCCGGTCGGCGAGCGGCGCGAGCGCATCGGTAAGATGCCGGTCCAACGCAACGCCGACCACTGCCACCGCGTGCGCCACCACGCGCTGCAGCTCCGGGTCCGTTGGGACGATTCCGAGCCGCTCGGCGGTTCGGATGCCGCGCAGGAAACTCGCCAGCGCCTCTTCGTGACGGTCGGACTGCTCCAGCAACAATCCGCGATAAAGCAACGCGGGTGGGTGGTCCGGGTTGAGCGTGAGACAGACGTCGAGCGCATCGAGCGCGCCGGCGTCCTGTTCCTGCGCGTAGAGCGCGTGGGCGAGTGCGTAATGCAGGGTGTCGTCGTTCGGGGCCAATGCGATGGCCTCGCGCAACGAAGCCTCCGCCGCTTCAAAGCGGCGCTCGTGCATCGCGCGCGTAGCGCGCTCGGTCAGCGCGGGGACATCCATAGGGGTCGTGTTCAAGGGGCCACAAGGTACCGCGCGGGGCGTGAGAGGGTCAATTCGATGCTAAAATTGCCGCCATGAAAAAACCCGTACGCATCACCATTACAGGTGCCGCCGGCCAGATTGGCTACGCGCTCGCATTTCGCATCGCGGCCGGCGACATGCTCGGTCACGACCAACCGGTCATCCTGCAGCTGCTCGAAATCACACCCGCGCTGCCGACGCTTGAAGGCGTCGTGATGGAGCTGCGCGACTGTGCCTTCCCGCTGTTGGTCGACATCGTCACCACGGACAAAGCTGAAGAGGCGTTCGCATCGGCCGATTACGCGTTACTCGTTGGCGCGCGACCGCGTGGGCCGGGGATGGAGCGCAAGGATCTGCTCACGGCGAACGCTGCAATTTTCTCGGTCCAGGGCAAGGCGATGAACGACCATGCGGATCCTGGCATCCGCGTGCTCGTCGTCGGCAATCCCGCGAACACGAACGCGCTGATTGCGGCGAGCAACGCGCCGCGCCTCGACCGCCGCCAGTTCACGGCAATGACCCGCCTGGATCACAATCGTGCGCTCGCGCAACTCGCGCTGAAAACCGACGTCCATACCAGCGACATCACGCGCATGACGATTTGGGGCAACCATTCCTCCACGCAGTACCCGGACGTCAGCCATGCGTTGATCTCCGGCAAGCCCGCGCTGGAGCGACTCGACCGGGCGTGGCTCGCCGAGACGTTCATCCCGACCGTGCAGCAACGCGGCGCCGCAATCATTAAGGCGCGCGGTGCGTCATCGGCAGCATCAGCAGCGTCCGCCGCGATTGACCATATGCGGACTTGGGCGCTCGACACGGCCGACGGCGACTGGACGTCCATGGCGATTCCGTCCGACGGCAGCTACGGCATCGAGGAAGGCGTCGTTTACTCATACCCAGTCACCTGCAAGGGTGGCCAGTACGAGATTGTGCAGGGGCTCGACATCGACGCGTTCAGCCGCGAGCGGCTCGACGCGACCGACGCGGAACTTCGCGAGGAACGCGCCGGCGTCGCGGACCTCCTAGGCTAATCCAGGCATGGAAACCGTGCTTTGGTTGGTGCTGTTCATCGCGACATTCGGCGGCCTCGCGTGGTACCGCGTGTCGCTCACGACGGCGACCGCGATCGCCGTCGCCTTCGTCGCGCTCTACACCCTGCTTGGTGATTCGGGATGGCTCGCGTTCCTTGGCTGGCTCGTGCTCGCGGCCGTCGCGATTCCCCTGAACGTCGTTGCCATCCGCCGCGAATACCTGTCGCGCCCCGCGTTCGCCGCATTCCGTAAAGTGCTCCCGCCGATGTCCGACACCGAGCGTGATGCGCTCGAGGCCGGTACCGTCGGCTGGGAAGGCCAATTGTTTGGCGGGATGCCCGCGTGGCGCGACCTGCACGCGCTCGCAGCGCCCGCGCTCAGCGCCGAAGAGCGCGCGTTCCTGGACGGCCCCGTGGATGAGTTGTGCGGGATGCTGAACGAGTGGGAGATCACGCACGAGCGCGCAGACCTGTCGCCCGAGGCCTGGGACTTCATCAAGTCCAAGGGCTTCTTCGCGATGATCATTCCGAAGCGCTACGGCGGTTTGGAATTTTCCGCGTACGCGCATTCACAAGTGCTCGGCAAAATCGCGTCGCGCAGCCCGACCGCCGCGTCAATGGTCGCAGTGCCCAACTCGCTTGGCCCCGCCGAATTGTTGCTGATGTACGGCACCGAAACGCAGAAGGACCATTACCTGCCGCGCCTCGCACGCGGCGAAGACATCCCGTGCTTTGCACTGACCGGACCGACTGCCGGCTCCGACGCCGCATCGCTGCCGGATACCGGCGTGGTATGCCGCGGCGAGTGGAACGGCGAGGACGTGCTCGGCATGCGCCTCACCTTCGACAAGCGCTACATCACGCTTGCGCCGATCGCGACCGTCATCGGACTCGCGTTCCGGCTGAAAGACCCCGACGGTCTGCTCGGCGGCGACGAGGACCGCGGCATCACGCTCGCGCTCATCCCGCGCGACACCCAGGGACTCGAAATCGGCCGGCGCCATTTCCCGCTGAACATTCCGTTCCACAACGGCCCGGTACGCGGCACTGACGTATTCGTGCCGCTCGATTTCATCGTCGGCGGCTCGGCAATGGTCGGCGAGGGTTGGCGCATGCTCATGGAATGCCTGTCGGTCGGCCGCTCGATCTCGCTGCCCGCGAATGCGACCGGCGGCGCGAAGTTCGCGTGCTGGGCGACAGGCGCCTATGCGCGCGTGCGGCACCAGTTCGGCTTGCCCATCGGCCGATTCGAAGGCATTGAGGAAGCGCTCGCGCGCATCGGCGGCTACACGTACGCAGTCGACGCGTTGCGCAGCTTCACTGCGGCCGCGCTGGACGCTGGTGAGAAACCCGCCGTTGCAGGTGCGATCGCGAAGTACCACGCGACCGAGTTCGGGCGCATCGTCGCGAACGACGCGATGGACGTGCATGGCGGCAAGAGCATTTGTCTCGGGCCGCGCAACTGGCTTGGACGATCGTGGCAATCGGTACCGATCGCGATTACCGTCGAGGGCGCGAACATCTTGACGCGCAGCCTCATCATCTTCGGTCAGGGTGCGATTCGCTGCCATCCGTTCGTGTTCGAAGAAATGGAAGCCGCGCGCGACCCGGATCGCGATGCCGGACTCGTGCGCTTCGACCGCGCGCTCGTCAGCCACGTCGGATTCGCGATTTCGAACGCGGTACGCTCGTTCTGGATGGCGTTGACGATGTCGCGTTTCTCTGCGGCGCCGGATTCACCGACACGCCGCTACTACCAGCACATGAATCGATTCGCAGCCTCGTTTGCGCTGGCCGCCGACGTTGCAATGCTCGTGATGGGTGGCGACCTGAAACGCCGCGAAAAACTGTCGGGGCGGCTCGGCGACCTGTTGAGCCACCTTTACATCACCTCGGCGATTCTCAAGAAGTTCGAGGATGACGGCCGGCAGGTCGCGGACCTGCCGCTGGTCGAGTGGGCGTTGCGCACGCAGTTGTATCGATTCCAGGAACAGCTGCACGGATTCCTGCGTAATTTTCCGAATCGCACGGTCGCGGTCGTGCTGCGCGTGCTGAGCTTCCCGCTTGGCCGCACGTATTCGGCGCCAAGCGACCTGCTCGGCCACGAGGTTGCCGAGCAGGTAATGGAATCAACGTCGGTGCGCGCGCGGCTCTGCGCGGACATTTACACCCCGAGTGACGCAGAAGACCCGGTCGGCCAACTCGGCCTTGCGCTGCAGGCGGTTGTTGCCGCGGACGCTGCGTCCCGAAAACTACGCGACTTGCAGCGCGCCGGGGAAGCTGAGGACGCGCGCGAAGCCCGCGACGCCGGACTCATCAGCGACACCGAGTACGAGCAGCTCGCCCGTGCGGCCGAGCTCACCGCCGAGGTCATTGCAGTGGACGACTTCGAGTTCGACGCGCTCGGTACAAATTAGGTCCATACTTGTCTACAAGCACGCGCAACTGGAGGCGGCATCATGACGGTACGCAAAATCCTCGAACAGAAAGGTGGTGATGTGCTGCTCGCAAAACTCGACGACACGATCACGAAGACCGTCGCGGCAATGTGCGAGCTCGGTGTCGGCAGTGCCATCGTCGCCGGCCCGGACGGCCTTCCGGTCGGCATCCTCACAGAGCGTGACGTGCTGCGCCAGTTCGCGCGCCACGGCGAGCAACTCGGAAAACAATCGACGGGCGAATTAATGAGTTCGCCAGTGCACACCACGACACCCGATGCGAGCATCGAGTCCGTGATGCAGCTGATGACGAAACACCGCTTTCGCCACGTGCCCGTCGTCGAGGGCGATGCACTTGTCGGCATCATCTCCATCGGCGATGTCGTGAAGGCGCGGCTTGAGGAAACCCAAGCCGAAGCCGATTCGATGCGCCAGTACATCGCAACCTCCTATTGAGCGTGCGGTTGCGCACGGAACCTCGCCGCCTGCAGGCGGTCCAATCAGTCGTATGAATACTTCGCTCAAGTCCGCTGTTGTCGCGTTGGCCGCGCTCACGCTCGCCGCCTGTGCGGGCAGCCGCGTTGCGACGGACTACGACGGTAACGCGCGCTTCGACACCCTGCAGACCTTCGCTTGGCTAGACCCGGTCGTCGACGAGGTCGAGGATCCGGTGCTCGACAGCCAGTTGCTCACGCGGAAGGTCCAGCACGCGGTCGCCAATGCGCTGCTTCAGCGCGGCTATTCGCGCACCGAACATGCAGCCGACGCAGATTTCCTCGTCACGTATCACACCGCCAGCCGCGAGCGCCTGCGCGATCGCGGCGGGTTCAGCATCGGCCTTGGTATCGGTCGCGCGTGGCGGCATGGCTATGGCTCAATGCACGTCGGCGACGGCTATTTCCCGCGCATCGAGGGATACCAGGAAGGCACCCTAATCATCGACATTCTGGACGCCGACACCCGAGACCTGCTGTGGCGCGGCTGGGTACGCAACACCGTCGACGCACACAACTACACCGAGGAGGCGATTACGGCTTCCGTCGGTGAAATCATCGCCGAGTTTCCACCGGGGTACATCGCGCCGGACGCTTGAAAAGGTAGAATCCAGTCATGTACGCCGACTGGTTCCGCCTTAGCGACCGGCCTTTTGCGATTACACCGGATCCGCGTTATCTGTATCTCAGCGAGCGCCATCGTGAGGCCCTCGCGCACCTCCTGTTTGGCGTAACCGAAGGCGGCGGCTTCATCCAGCTCACCGGCGAAGTCGGTACCGGTAAGACCACACTGACGCGCACGCTGCTCGACCAGTTGCCCGCGAACGTCGATGCGGCGCTCGTCTATAACCCGCGCGTATCGCTCGCCGAGTTCCTCGAGACGATTTGCGATGAACTCGGCGTCGCATTGCCACCGGGCGTGCATTCCCCTAAACAACTGACCGACGCGCTGAACAAGCACTTGCTCGCTGCACACGAGCACGGGCGCCGCACGGTCCTGATCGTCGACGAAGCGCAGAACCTTGACGTCAGCCTGCTCGAACAAATCCGCTTGTTGACGAATCTCGAAACGCATCGCGAGAAGCTGCTGCAAATCCTGCTCATCGGGCAGCCGGAATTGCGGGACACCCTCGCGCGGAACGACTTGCGCCAGCTCGCGCAACGCATCACCGCCCGCTACCACCTAGAACCGCTGGACGTGCAGGAAACCGCCGCATACGTTCGGCATCGACTCGAAGTCGGCGGCGCCGGAGACGCGCTGTTTACACCGCGTGCACTAAGCGCAGTGCATCGTGTCAGCGGTGGAATCCCCCGGCGTATCAACATCGTCTGCGACCGCGCGTTGCTCGGCGCATTCGCGGACGGCGCGCGCCGGGTCGACGCCGCACTGGTCCGGCGCGCTGCGCGTGAAGTCGCCGGCGATCTGGAGACACCACGCGTACGGTGGACCGTGGCTGCGGGGGTTGCGTTGTTCGTGGCGACGCTCGGCAGCGCCGTCGCGTGGCATCTCGCACCGCCCATGCCGATGGTCACGGAGCCCGCGCCGATGCTCGTGCGCGTGCCGGCGCCAATGCCGCAGGAAGCTCCGGTCGATACGCTCGTATTACCGCCCACGGATAATCTCGCGGGTTCATCGGCGGCGTTGCTCGCGCGTTGGGGCGTCGAGCCGCCGACCGGTTTGCCCGAATCCCTGTGCACGGCGGCGGCAGACGCCGGTCTTGCGTGTGTGCGTGGGCGCGGAACCTGGAATAACCTGCGCGTGCTGGACCGTCCGGCATTGCTCGAACTCCGCGCAGACGGCGTCACGCGCACGGTGCTGTTGGTCGGTATCGACCGCACCGACGCCCGGATATGGATTGACGGCGAGTCGCGCGACGTTCCGCTGCTCGCGCTAGACCCAGCCTGGTTGGGCGAGTATCTGCTGCTCTGGCGGCCGCCGGTCCCGGAACCCGCCTTGCAACGCGGATACGTGGGTGAAAGCGTCGCGTGGCTGCGCCGCGCATTCGAAGCCCCCGACGGCATGGTCTTCGATGCGGAGCTTGAAGCGAGCGTCCAGGCGTTTCAGCAATCGCTCGGTCTCGAGGTCGACGGCGTCGCCGGTGAGCAGACCCTGGTTCACCTCGACGGTATTTCCGCCAGCGGCGGCCCACGCCTGAGCGACCATGTCCCTGATTCTTGACGCGCTGCGGCGCGCCGACCGGTCGCGCGAACGCGACGTGGGCCGGCGCGTGACGCAAGCGATGCCGCCGCGGGCCCAACCGCGGTCGCTGACGCGCGCCGCGTTATGGCTGGCGCTGGTTGCAGTTGTCGCCGCGGGCGTCGCCGGATGGCTTGCGCGACCGGCGCTGGATCGCGCCATTGAACCTGAGTCGCCACCGAGGGTCATTCCGGTCGCACCGCCGGTCCGTGGGAGTTCGCTCGCAGAAATTGCCGTCCCGGCGCGCGACGCCACTGACGCTCCCGCGCTACCGCCCGCACCACTGCTGTCCACGCTGTCGGCCGCGGTTCGGGCCTCGGTCCCACCGCTCTCAGTAAACGCGCATGTCTGGTCGGATGACCCGGCAAAACGGTTCGTGATGCTGAACGGGCGCCTGTATCGCGATGGCGAAGTGGTGGAGGACGGGCTGCGCCTTGTCGCGGTGCTGGCCGACGGCGCCGAGCTCGAGTGGCGCGGCGTGCGCTTCCGCGTCGCTGCGCAATAGTTATATAGTCGGCCAGATGTTAGCGGTTAGCACGCCCGGCATCGGGTATATCGACGGATTTCGCCTCCACCGCGCGTTGCATGCCGGCATCCAGCGTGTCATCGCGCGTCAGGAGCATCTGAACAAGATCAATGTCTTTCCGGTCGCGGATGGCGATACCGGGACGAACATCTCATTGACACTGAGCGCGGTCCTCGCCGGCGTCACCAACAACCTCGACCGGCATGTCGGGAATCTCCTGAACGCACTCGCGGACGCCGCGCTCGACGGCGCGCGCGGTAACTCGGGCGCGATCCTGGCGCAGTTCTTCCAGGGCATGAGCGACGGCGCCACGGCATTGCGCATGCTGTCGGTGAAGCGATTCACACGCGCTGTACGCTTGGGCGCCGACTACGCGCGCGAGGCGCTCAGCGAGCCCAAAGAGGGAACGCTCCTCACGGTGCTGACCGACTTCGCGGTGTCGCTCGAGGCGCAACTCGCGAGCGGCGAGGTGCGTGACCTCGCTGCCCTGCTCGAAAACGGCCTCAAAGCCGCGGAGCGCTCGCTTTCGGGCACCACCGCACAGCTCGAGGTGCTGCGGCGCGCCGGCGTCGTCGACGCGGGCGCCGCCGGATTCGTGGAGTTGCTGCGCGGCGTCGTCGAATATATCAATAGCGGCTCGCTGCGCGACGGTCTGCCGGAGATTGCTGCCGGTGATGCGGACCAAGGCTTCGACGAGATGGCGTCCACGGGTGCCGTCGACCTGGAGCATCGGTATTGCACCGAATGCGTGATCAGCGGCACGGACATCGACCGGCGCGCGCTGCGCGAGCAACTCGCCGAAATTGGGTCGAGCCTCGTCATCGCTGGAACGAAGCAGAAAGTAAAGGTGCACGTGCACGTCGACAGTCCCGCGCAGGCGTTCCTGATCGCCGAGGCATTCGGCGTGCTCTCAAGCCAGAAAGCCGATGACATGCAGGCGCAAAGTTCGACCGCTGCGGCGCATGCGCGCGGCGTCGCGGTGATCACCGACTCCGGCGCGGACATCCCGGACAGCGAACTTGAGCGCCTGAACATTCATATCGTCCCGCTGCGCCTTCATTTCGGCGACCGGAGCTACCTCGATAAAGTCTCCATCTCCCCGCGTGAATTTTACGAAGCGCTCGCACGCACCGAACACAAGCCGAAAACTTCGCAGCCTGCGCCCGGCGATTTTCGGCGCCAGTTCCAGTTTTTGACCACGCACCATGACGCCGTCCTCTCGGTGAGCCTGACGCGGCGCGTCAGCGGCACCTGCCAAGCGGCCGAGTCCGCGGCGTCGCGCGTCGACGGTGGGCCGGTGCGGGTCGTCGATTCGATGAACGTCGCAGCCGGCCAGGGGCTGCTCGTGATGTACGCGGCTGAACTCGCGCAGTCCGGCATACCCCTCGACGAGATCACGCAGCGACTCGAGGCGATGCGCGCGCGCACGTTGACGTGGGGCGCGATTGCGGACCTGAAGCACACCGTGCGCGG